>JAPUGI010000198.1 GCA_027292925.1 Gammaproteobacteria bacterium | reverse complement strand
ACCTAGCGGATACAGATGCGCCGAATATGGCCAATTCTGCGTTCAACAACAACACGGACCATTATTTATACGACGTATTCGGACGCAGCTTCTACCTGTCTATGTCAGCGCGGTTGCTGAACTAAAAAGCTGAGGGTGATTATTGACACCTTGCTGATTCAGCCACTCGATCTCTGGGTAAACAACCTGATCGTCTAAATGTGCATAACACACAAAGACGTAAGGGCCTTCTCCCTCATAGGCCGAATGGTTTTTCCACGCACTCTCTCCCAGAACCTTGCACAGTCTAGCTTGAGAGTAGATAGAATCAACTATCTGGACTCTGAGGGCAGATTAGCTAGCACAATAAAAAAGGGTGGCAAAACCACCCTAACCTCTGTTACGCGGCCTGAAACGATGCCGACTTGGTGAACTTACTACGCATCAGTGAGAGGTGAGTAGAGATCTGGTCTTCGGTCTCGAAAAAACTGCCACAGATCACGCACTTCCTTGACCATATCCATATCCATGTCGTGTACGATTAGTTCATCCTCATCCCGGCTGGCCTGTTTTTCGATCTGCCCGCGAGGATTCACAAAATAACTTTGTCCATAGAATTCACCGATATTCCACGGTGCCTCCGTTCCTACCCGGTTGACGGCACCAATCCAGCAACCGTTCGCCACGGCAGCCGCCGGTTGTTCCAGCTGCCACAGGTATTCTGAAAGTCCGGCCACGGTTGCCGACGGATTGACGATATATTCAGCGCCCGCCAATGCAAGTGCACGCCAACCCTCAGGGAAATGTCGGTCATAGCAGATATAGACCCCCAGCTTGCAGTACCTGGTATTGAATACCGGCCAGTGAGATGAGCCAGGTTTAAAGAAAAATTTTTCCCAGAACCCAGCAACCTGGGGGATATGTGTTTTGCGATACTTACCCAGATAGGATCCATCGGCATCAATCACGGCCGCAGTGTTATAGTAGACGCCCGCGGTATCGTCGGCTTCATAGATTGGCACCACGATGACCATCTCATATTTAGCCGCATACTCCTGCATCACTTTGACCGTCGGGCCGCCAGGAATCGATTCTGTAGACGCGTACCATTTGTTGTCCTGGCTCGGGCAAAAATAGGGTTGTGTGAACACTTCCTGCATACATAGCACCTGAACACCTTCTTCACCGGCTTTTTCTATCAAGGGTACATGGGCAGACAACATCGCCTCTCGTATAACCTCAGGACTCTCTTCTGTGGATGCCTTGAGAGCCATTTGAATCAAACCGCCGCGTAATTTGGTCATATCAGTACTCCGAATAATTTTTGGCCAGGCTCCACGCCGAGTTTGCCTCGACCAAACGATCTCGTTTCGACGATTTAGGTGACAGCCAGGTGCTCTTCAAGGATGCTGCCCATCTTGTCAAAACCTTCAAGTTTCCCGAGGGTTCGAGGCTCGCCTGCTTTGCTCAGGAAAATAGCAGGCACATGTTCTCGCGTGTGGTCGCTGCCAGGCCAGCCCGGATCACATCCATGATCTGCAGTAATCAGGGCGAGGTCACCAGGTCGCAAGTCAGACATAAACTCCGGCATTCGCTTATCAATAGCCTCGAGCGCTGCGGCATAACCCGGAATATCCCGACGATGACCGTACAGCGTGTCGAAGTCGACAAAGTTCACAAACAACAGGGTGCCGGATGTGGCTACCGCCATCTGTTCCAGCAACTGGTCGAACAAAGCCATGTTGTCTGCGCCCTTCACTCCGTAGCTGATCCCCCGGTGGGCAAATATGTCAGCGATCTTACCGATGGAAATCACCTGGCCACCAGCAGCAATTATTTTGTCCAGTAATGTATCTGCCGGTGGCGGTGTGGTGATGTCACGACGATTACTGGTGCGCTTAAAGTTGTCCGGACTGTCTCCCGTAAACGGGCGGGCAATGACCCTTGCGATATTAAGGCCCGAAGTCAGTTGCTTGGCTATGTCGCAAACGTCATAAAGACGCTCGAGGCCGAAGTGCTGCTCATGGGCAGCGATTTGGAATACTGAATCGGCGGAGGTATAGCAGATTGGCTGGCCGCTGCGGATATGTTCCACGCCCAGACGTTCAATAATTTCTGTTCCTGATGCGTGGCAGTTACCCAGAATCCCAGGGAGCTCGGCTTCAGCCACCAGGTTACTGATTAAAGCTTCGGGAAAGCAGGGGGAGCTTTGCGGGAATATACCCCATTCCTCCATGACAGGGACGCCCGCAAGCTCCCAATGTCCGCTGGGCGTATCTTTACCTACACTCTTTTCTTCGGCAAATCCCCAGGTCGCTGTGGCATTCTCTACAGGCGAGGGGTACCGATCATCACTGGCGGCAAGGGCATGCAGCAAACCGAACTGTTTGAGAAATGGGATATGTAACGGTCCTTGTCGCAACCCGTCAACATCCGCCTCGCCATTCGCGCAGGCATCCACGATTCTTCCCAGCGTATTGGCTCCCTGGTCACCGTAGTTTTGTGCATCCGAGCTTGCACCGATACCCAGCGAATCAAATACCAAGATAAGGATCCGCCTCTCAGCTTCGCTGTGACCTGTTTCCATTATTCTCCGTACGGCACCCAGATATTTTTGATTTCAGTGGACTGGCGCAGGAAAGATTGCCCCTGCCCTTGCTCGTTATCCGCCCAGTTACGCACTTTCCCGTAGTTGACCCAGGTTCGTTTCAAGCTTGCTGCCGAGGCTGCCTCGACCATCGTAGAGCCTTCCTGGTCGCCAAAGTACCAGATATGATCGACTTCATAGTGGTCCGCCAGGGTCTTGCTAAGCGTGTTGCGATCGCCCTGGATAAGATTGACCACACCACCCGGTACATCTGAAGTGTCCAGAATCTGGTAGAGCACGGACGCAAGTAACGGGTTTGAAGATGGCGTGACCATCACTACCCGATTGCCCATGACAATAGCCGGTGCCAGCAAGGATATAATGCCTAACAGCGGTTGTTCTTCAGGGCAGGCAATACCGATAATGCCACTCGCTTCCTTCATAGCAATGGTCACGCCGCGAATGGGGGCAGCATGGACATCACCATCATATTTATCCGCCCAGGCGGCATAATAAAACAGGCGCTGAATTGATAGCTGGCACTCGGTTTGTGCCCGCTTGCGCGAGTAGCCATTAATTTTTTGCAGCAACCCGGCTAGCTCAGCTTGCCTTGCCGACATATTTTCGGCGAGATAGTACAAAACCTGGGCACGGCTGTGAGCAGTAGCAGATGTCCAACTACTGGCTTTGCGCGCGGCCTCGACCGCATTACGTATGTCTTTACGATTACCCTCGCCAACAAATCCAGCCAACTGACCCTTGTGGTCACTCACAGCCCGGCTGTAGCCTGAATCCGGTCGAACCTGCTTGCCGCCCACATAAAACTTCGGCGTTTTGTCTATGTCATCACTAGGATCTGCTTTGACAGCAAGCCGGGTTCCGGTGGCAGGATTCGCTGTTTTGAGGTTCGCTTCAAAACGTAGCTTCAGGTATTCGAACAAACCTTCCCTGCCCCCTTCACGGCCATAGCCGGATTCCTTAACGCCTCCAAATCCAGTAGCCGCATCAAATTGGTTGGTGCAGTTAATCCATACAACCCCTGCATGGACTTTGGGCGCAATATCCAGCGCCAGGTTGATATTCTCAGTCCAGATACTTGCTGCAAGTCCATATCGAACATTATTAGCCAGTGCTACCGCTTCCGCCGGTGTCCTATAGGTCATGGAGACCAGTACCGGACCAAAAATTTCTTCCTGCGCAACCATGTCACTGGACTCGACCCCTGTCAGCAGTGTAGGCGGATAGAAGCTTCCGACCGGACATTTATCGGGAAGCTGCCCGGTTGCCTGGTAGATACTCGCGCCCTGGGCAACCCCTTCTGTAACCAACCTGTCAATTTGCTCGTGCTGGACCGGATCAACAATGGCCCCCAGGTCAACAGACTTGTCCAGGGGATCACCCACGCGAAGTTTATCCATACGCGACCTGAGCCGGGTGTGGAACTGATCCGCAATGCCTTCCTGGACCAGCAGCCTGGATCCTGCACAACATACCTGACCCTGATTGAACCAGATGGCATCAACCAACCCTTCAATAGCACTATCCATGTCGGCATCATCGAATACGATGAAAGGCGACTTGCCCCCCAATTCAAGTGTTAGTTTCTTGCCACTTCCGGCAGTCTGTTCGCGTATCCTCCTGCCAACTACAGTTGAGCCTGTAAACGCGACTTTCTGAATATCCGGATGACCGGAAAGAAGTGCACCACTGGCGCCATCACCGGTGATGATGTTGACAACCCCCTGGGGTAATTTCGCCTGCTGGCAAATTTCTGCAAATAAAAGCGCGGTCAGACTTGTGTACTCAGCCGGTTTTAGAACAACGGTGTTACCACATGCCAGTGCCGGGGCAATTTTCCATGCCAGCATCAGAAGGGGAAAATTCCACGGGATAATCTGTCCGGCAACACCAATTGCTTCATAATCGCTGAATTCAGATTCCAGCAACTGAGCCCAGCCTGCATGATGGTAAAAATGACGAATCACCAATGGGATATCACCGGTACGACTCTCGCGAATCGGCTTTCCGTTATCCAGTGATTCGAGTACTGCAAACAACCGGCTGTGTTTCTGGATCAGACGGGCAATTGCATACAGATAGCGGCCTCTCTGGAAGCCCGGCAGCGATGCCCACTTCGCCTGGGCGCGCCCTGCAGCTGCAACGGCAATATTGACGATTTTTTTATCAGCCTGGCTAATTTTCGCCAGAACTTCTCCCGATGCAGGATTGCGTGTTTCAAACTGTGTCCTTTTGGTACCGTTAATAAATTCACCATCAATAAAGTGGCCAAATACGCGCCCATGCGCCTCCAGCCATTCGCTCACCTGCGCAGTACTTTCCGGCGCGACGCCATAGTCCAGGGTTTTCATAGCTTCTCGAAGATTCTGCATAGTCTCATCCCATGGGGTTGCGATAACTGGCGGAATAGATGCCTGTAGCTGCGTGTTCCAGCTGTCGTTCAATATCGCCCAGCAAGCTGGAAGCGCCGAAGCGGAACAATTCGGGTTGCATCCATTCAACCCCAAGTTCTTCCTTCATTAGTACAAGCCAATTCAGTGCATCTTTGGCAGTGCTGATACCACCGGCAGGTTTGAATCCGATGCGGTAACCCGTATCTTCAAAATAGGATCGAATGCAGCGAACCATCACCAGAGACACCGCCAATGTGGCGTTAACAGATTCCTTACCGGTAGAAGTCTTGATAAAGTCAGCACCTGCCATCATGCAGACAATTGAAGCTTTAGCCACATTGCGAAGTGTACCGAGCTCACCCGTGGCCAGTATGGTCTTCAGATGCGCTTCGCCGCTGGCCTCTCGAAAGGATCTGACTTCATCATATAGCGCGCGCCAATTCCCAGATAGTGCATGTCGGCGTGAAATGACAATATCAATTTCAGTTGCGCCAGCCGCAACCGATGCGTCAATTTCTGCAATGCGAAGCGGCAACGCGTTTAACCCTGCCGGGAATCCCGCAGAGACTGCAGCAAGGCCAACAGGTCTGGCGTTCTGTCCACGACTCCTGGCCAGAATTTGATTCGCTGTCTCCAGCATCCCGTGGTACACACATACGGCTCCCGTGGAGAGTTCAAGATCTTCCAGGTCGAGACTGGACAGTATTTCCCTGCGAACAGGATTCATTGCCTTGTTACAAAGTCTGCGAACTCTTCCCGGCGTATCGTCACCGGCAAGTGTCGTTAGATCGATACAGCTGATTGCCTGCAACAGCCACGCAACCTGCCAGTGTTTTTTAATGCTGCGCCTGTCACCCAGGCTGCCTGCCCGTCGCTCAATCGCACTGCGATTTATCTGGACCTTGGCCAACCAATCGGGATTGAAGTCCATCCCGGCATTACGTTCATTCGTTTTGTCGGCAACCATTATTAATGAAGCATCCATTTCAGTATCTTCCTGTAAAGCTTGTCCCTGTGTAGGCAGGCAATTCGTCTGGCTCGACCCGGATTCGGCGTCCCATCGGACCGCCGCTTTCGTGGGAATGACGGTATCGTCAATTGGTTTTTTCGAGGAACATCTTCTGAATGCTGGAGAAATCCTTTCTACCAAAACCATTGCCACGATGTGCAATATACAGATTTCTTGCCAACGATCCCATTGGCGTCGCGGCGCCAGTCTGGAGCGCTGCCTCCATGGCAAGTCCAAGATCCTTGATCATCAGGTCAACCAGAAACCCACCCTCATAGTTGTTACCTGCAGGGACCCCGTCCATGACACCGGGATAGGGATTATAGGCTTCCAATGCCCAGTTACCACCTGAGCTCTTGCGCATGATTTCAGATAGCACGGCAGGGTCAAGACCGTTGTCCACCCCCAATTGCAGGGCTTCCGCGGTACCGGTCATCAATACTGACAGCAACATGTTGTTGCATATCTTGGCAACCTGCCCAGCGCCCGGGCCACCTGCATGAAATATGTTCTTCCCCATATTCGCAAGGATAGGACGAGCCTCCTTAAGCCCGGCATCACTACCACCAACGATGAACGTCAGCGTCCCACCGACCGCACCACCAACTCCGCCGGAAACCGGAGCATCCAACATGACGATACCCTTTTCGGCAGCCGCCTCACTTACTTTTTTTGCAGACGAGGGAGCAATGGTGCTGCAATCTATTACCAGGGTCCGCGGATCAATCTCGATCAGGATTCCTTCTTCTCCAACATAGAGAGATTCCACGTGGACTGAGGCCGGTAACATTGAGATAAAAACATCAACATCCTTTACCGTTTCCTTTGCACCTGCAACAGGGGTTGCGCCTTGCTGTTCACATTTATCCACGAGCTCGGGGACAATATCGAATACCTTTAGTTCATGACCCGCAGAGAGCAGGTTCGATGCCATTGGACCACCCATATTGCCAAGCCCAACAAATCCTATTTTCGCCATGGTTTCTCCTATGTGTTATCGAGCCGAGCCTAAGTCAGCAAGAGGATTGCCTGATTCCCAGGGTTCCGCAAAATGTTCCTCGACCCAATCCTGCGGGATTGTACCCATCTGGTGCGTCCAACAGGGTTGATTGTCCTTGTCTATCAACAGTGCTCGAATTCCCTCGGTAAAATCCGGGTGCCTGGTGCACTGAACAGCAATGGCCAATTCCATCGCAAACATCTGATGCAGCGATAAATTCTGAATCCGTCTTAACTGTTCCACCACGATATGTGCCGTGGTAGGACAACCTGAACCGAATGTTTTGGCGGCACGTTGCAGCCATTCATCTTCGTTACTTAATGATTCCAGACCCAAGGCAAATTCGATGAGTAAATTATTTGTTCCACAATTCGAGAACAATCCTTTGATTTTTTCGGCGTGACCCTGTAACTGACCTTCAGGAAAATTATTCCCATCCTCGAATGTCGCCAGCAATTGACTCAGTTTGGCCGCATTGTCTGCTTCGGTATCACCCCAATCGTGTTCCGCCAGGACCGACAGCACCTTCGCTTTCTTACTATTGGCAACCAGATGATCCGCAAGGCCAACCATCAGTGCATCTTTTGCATTGATCTGACACCCGGTCAACCCCATAAAGTGCGACAGATGAGAGGGCATTTGCTTGAGAAAAACGCTGGCACCTGCATCCGGAAAGAGCCCAATGGTAATTTCGGGGCATGCTATCCGGGATTTCTCCGTGCCTATTCGGTGAGAGCATCCCCCGAATATGCCTAATCCTCCGCCCATCACGATACCGTGACCCCACACCATGAGTGGTTTTTGGTAGGTATGAATCAAGTAGTCCAGGCGATATTCACGTTCAAAAAATGCTTCCGCATACGGGTTCGGACCGCCGGGATGCTCAACCATGGACCGGTACAGGGCTTGAACGTCACCGCCTGCACAAAATGCTCGGTTGCCAGCACCCTGGAATACAACAAGTGCTACTCGATCATCGTCCTGCCATTGCATTAATTGAGGGAGTAACAAATCAATCATTTCAAGACTGAGGCTATTCAGTGTTTTTTCATCACTAAGGGTTGAAACCGCAATCACCTTTCCATTCTGGCAAGGGATCTCTTCGAAGATGACCGGGGGTGACATTTAGCGGCGACCTTTTGTCATTCTGACGGCGACCCCGGTCGCTCAGGACAGGCGCTCAAGATGACATAAGACGTCATGCATTTTTCCACTGGGGTTTGCGTTTTTCGAGAAAAGCCTGCACGCCTTCGGTTTGATCTTCGCTATCAAACAGTTCCACAAAGTCGTTTCTCTCAACTTCATAGGCACCGGTTATATTGCCTGATCTTGCGGATTGGATTAATCGTTTACAGGCGGTAACACTGGTAGGACTCTGGTTTGAAACTTGACTTGCAAGCTCCAAAGCTCTGTCCAGGCTCATGCCCTTGTCCACGACTTCCTCAACTAACCCAATTCGTAGCGCGGTTTCTGCATCGACCCTTTCGCCGCAAAGAATCATTTTTTTCGCCCAGCCCTCACCAACGATCCAGGCAAGATTCTGGGTGCCACCACCACAGGGAAGCAAACCAACCGTCGCTTCAGGTAACGCCATTACCGCCTGGGATTCTGCAATTCGAATATCACAAGCCATGGCGCATTCGAGGCCGCCTCCCATGGCGTAGCCATTGATGGCGGCAATGGATACACCATTGAATTGACTCAGCCTCTCAAAAGCTTCGCCAAATTTATTCGCCATCTCCCTGGCTACTTCCTTGTCTCCTGCTGCAAACTTGTTCAGGTCTGCACCCGCTGAAAAAAACTTTTCACCCCGCCCCGTGATCACCAGCGCGTAAATATCCTTGTCGGAATTGAGATCGTTGATCAGGTCACGGAGAGCACTAAGATTATCTTCATCCCAGGTATTGGCCGCCGGATTGTTGATCGTCACCAGTGCGGTGTGTCCCCTGGTCTCCGTAAGTAATTTTTCCGTCATGGCTCTTTCCTGTTGAATAGCTTCATATCCAGAAGGCTCGAGATGGAGGAACCACCACCCAGATCGCCCTTATTTAAGCGTGATTGTCATATTGGCGTTGGCGATTGCATCGCTGGAGAACCAGCGCGCCGTGATTGTTTTGGTCTCCGTATAGAAGCGTACCGCCTGCTTGCCATAGGGATGGTGATCACCATAGAAAGAATTTTTCCATCCGGTAAAGGAGAAAAACGGCAAAGGAACAGGAATTGGAATATTGATACCGACCTGCCCTACTTCAATCTCGCTTTGAAATCGTCTGGCGGCGCCACCGGAGGATGTGAAAATGGAAACGCCGTTACCGTAGGGATTGCTGTTGATCAGATCGATAGCGTCATCCAGAGATTTAGCATTGGTGGCGACAAGCACCGGTCCAAATATCTCATCCTTGTAGATACTCATTTCCGGTGTGACTTCACTAAATAAAGTCGGACCGACCCAGTTACCGTCGGGCCACCCCTCCACAGAACAATCCGAACCATCCAGTAGACACTGAGCTCCCTCTTCTTTGCCTTTTTCGATATATCCGAGGATTCTCTCTTTAGCAGCGACACTAATCTGTGGGCCATAAGCCGCACCCTGCTCATCCCAGGCACCTGGGCTCACCACCGCCAGGGCGTCCCTGACGTCAGGAATCCAATCTTTTGCTTCAGCCACGAAGACGGCGACCGATATCGCCATACAACGTTGCCCCGCTGCGCCTACCGACGCACCCACCAGGGCGCTGACAGTCTGGTCTTTATCTGCATCAGGCATGATAACCATGTGGTTCTTGGCGCCAGCCATACATTGTACTCGCTTCATATTTTCCGTACCCAACCGGTATACATGCTGGCCAACGGCGACCGAACCAACAAAGGAAATTGCCTTTGTGTCCTCATGAGTAATCAGCGCATCAACCTGCTCCTTACCACCGTGAACCAGTTGCAGCAGGTCTTTAGGAAAACCACATTCGTAAAACAACTCAACCAACTTTTGCGGCGTCATCGGATCCTGTTCAGAAGGTTTCAGGATAAAGGTATTTCCACAGGCTATGGCAAGGGGAAACATCCACAACGGAATCATGGCCGGAAAATTAAACGGCGTGATGCCGATGCATACACCAAGCGGCTGGATGAGGCTGTAGGTATCAATACCACGGGCAACATTTTCAGAAATCTCGCCCATCATCTGCGAGGGAATATTGCAGGCCTGTTCTACGACTTCTATTCCACGCCACACTTCTCCCTGCGCATCCGCAAAAGTCTTGCCAATTTCCTGGCACAGTATCTTTGCAATTTCATCCTGATTTTCCTTGAGCTT
>JAPUGI010000197.1 GCA_027292925.1 Gammaproteobacteria bacterium | reverse complement strand
TTCTTCATCCAACTGCTGGCTGAGATTGCCAATAAAGGCATTGGTCCACTTTCGAAAAAGATGTAAGTCGGAAAATGGTGCGCCTAGTTGCGAGGTAATGACGGTCAGGGGCAATGGCACGCCAAAGGCGTTAAGAAACTCACATTGACCATCATCAATAAATGCGTCAATCAGGTCGTTGGCGGTTTTCTCGATGAAAGGTTCAATCGCTTTTAAATTTGCCGGTGAAAATGCACCATCTACAAATTTACGGTAACGCCTTTGCAAGGGCGGGTCCTGGGTCAACATGGTATCCACTTGCGGATAGGCACCTTTCATCATGTTCTGTAGCTTCGGGTTACCCGGGATGCGACGCTGGTTGCCGCGCTGCATTTTGCTGGAAAATCCCTTATAGTCCATGGACATCTTCACCACGTCTTCATACCTGGAAACGAAGAAAATGCCCGTGTTAGGATCCCGGTATACCGGTGCTTCTTCCCTGAACCTCGTGTTCATCACGGCAGGACACTTCAGGTTCTCCGGGTCCATGGGATTAATTTCATCAATTGGGCAGGATTTTGCCCGCTCTACTGTTTCCGACATTTCAAGTTCCCCTGCAACTGTATTATTAGGCGCTAGTCTTATCTTGGATCGAGGCCCCGTTTTTCTCGTTCCTTGTTCATTCTGACGGCGTCTGAATTTTTCCGCGGTGTCTTTTCATCTTCAGGTAGCTTGCCAGCCATATCCATTGCAGATTTATGCGCATCGAAGGTAATCCATTTCTCCGGGATGATTTCCAGAATAATCCTGAGCGGGGAATCCAGGATTGAGTAAAAATGATCTTCACCTGCCTGGTTGTCCGGGCTGACTTTCCTGGAGAGGGCACGGTAGAACCACTCTTTGGTTTTATCATCGTCATGGAATATCGCGCGGCCCTTCATTGTAGCAGACCCGCGAGGAGAGTCTTTTGCTGTTGCCGAAGAACTGCTGACTGTAATTGATACCCTTGGATCGCGTTTGATGGCAACTGCACGATGACGATGGGCTGAAAATGTCAGCCAGACACGTTTGTCATGCCAGACATACGCATGGATCACACCAACTGGCCAGCCATCCTGCGTTGCCCACATCAGAACACATTCGCCGCAGTTTTCCATCAACCTGTCAATTTCTTCATCACTGAATCCATAGATGGAAACAATTTCATGGTCGTGTGCAGTCATCTTCCAATCCTTTCTTATTCGTTAGATCTGTTTTCGAGAACACCAGCCATTGGGTGTGAGATCTCTTAACCTGGCTGGCCCTAAAAGGAAAACACGTTATACTAACCTTGATCTGACAAAAAATTCACCATAGATGGATGGTTAGATACAGGAAGCGCCTATCATTTAAGGTAAAATGTTGTTGACACCAATCAATAACATTCACCAACAAAAGGCCACTTCCTGTGAGGTTAAGAAGAGCAGATCTGAAGTCACGCGTCAATGCTAATTTAGTGCTTAGATATCAATCGAAAGGTATTACATCGTTTGCTGGATTAGAACTATTTCGCCGTTATCTCAACCTTGTCAAACTACCTGGATTGATCCGTGATCGGCTCGGCTCCTTGTTTATTGGGCGTGACTTCTCTGTTGTTTCGATGGTGATGCTACTGCTCGGCCTGATTACCAGCGGTGGTCGCCGTGTTCATCACCTTGGATATATGGAACACGACCCAGTCATTTTGAGGTTTACCGGTTTGGCGCGGTTACCATCAACACGAACTATCGGTCGATGGCTTGCAGCGTTCGATGAAAAACGAACTTCGGCACTTCGATCAATCAACAGCCGGATTGTTGCCGACTCGCTTCACGGAAGTGGTCTAAAAGCGCTCACCGTGGATGTTGACGGCACTGTTGTATCAACCGGATTGAAAGTGTCTGGCTCGGCAAGAGGTTTTAATCCTCACAACCGGAAACGACCCAGTTACTACCCCATCAGCGCTTATGGTGCAGAGCTTGGTCAAATTATTCGCCTTGAGAACCGAGCCGGTAATATCCATGATGGGAAAGCATCGCTAGGTTTTTTACAGCGGGTATTTGATCAATTACGTGATGAGACAGAAGCGGGCCTGAGGCTTTGTTTTCGCATGGATGGCGCCTTTTTCAGGGAGGACATACTGGAATTGTTCGACCTGGAGCAGGCGCAATTTACCATCAAGGTACCATTCTGGCGTTACCTGAATCTACAAGAACGGATTACTGCACGTCACCGTTGGCAACCAGTAAGTAGCGATGTGAATTGCTTCGAAACAGTGTTAGAAATGAATGGTTGGGGTCAGCAGTTGCGAGTGGTAATTTACCGCAAACGTGTACACCATGAATCACGTAAGAACTACCAGCTAGACCTGTTTGATCCTAATACCGGTCATTGGGAATACTCTGCTGTTGCAACTAACACAGAACTATCCGGTTCTGTTCTCTGGTCATTTATGAGTGGTCGAAGTGCACACGAGAAAGTCTATGGCGAACTGAAGACAGGTTTTGCCTTCGACAGTATTCCTTCTCTTCAGGAACAAGCGAATACGGCCTGGCAACTGTTCAGTGTACTATCTTTCAATCTCAGCAGAGCATTTCAGGCAGCGACAATCGCGCCAAAACGTGCTTCCGACGATAAGCGTACAACACTTTATCGGTTCTCGGCAATTCATACACTACGATACAAGCTGCTAAACAGAGCAGGAGTTATTACATTCCCACAAGGGCGAGCAACCCTTGATCTCGGTGCTGCTCCAATGGTCAAAACATTCTTCGAAGAAGTGAGACATAAACTCGAAAAAGCAGCATAATTTATGTCAGATCAAGGCTAGTTGTTGAGAGAATAAATACTGGTGCCTGCAAGCCAGAAAGCCGTCTCGAACACTTTTACAAGTGTTAACCTCCGATACCGGGTCCAGGTGTGTGGAAGTTTCCTCAGGTTGATTTGGATGTCGGATAACGTAAAATTGCTCGCCTGATATTGGTTCGCACTGGAATCTCTTTGATTCAACCTACAGGAACTCCGCCAGAGGACGCCTCCGCGCAAAAATGAACGATCAACCCAGATTCCAGCCAGGCAACAGGAGACAACTCCTGAGGCGCACACTGCTCCTGTCCATGCTCCTAATCGTCTGTCAATCGAAGACGATTCTTGCCAGCGCAAGTGAACGGGGAGACCCGTCACGCCAGATCTTCCGCGAAATGACAGAAACCTATATCGATCGCAGCTACGGTTTTT
>JAPUGI010000196.1 GCA_027292925.1 Gammaproteobacteria bacterium | reverse complement strand
ACGGTTAGAACCTTTTAGGATTTGCTTCTTCCCACGAATGAATTCGTGGGCTTCACCATTATAAGCCTTTGTTAATTAATAGGATAGGGCCAACAACTTTAATTGTGGGTGTGAATGAATTCTATAATTAGGTAACCATTTCAATGGTTTTTTTCATTGAATTCCTGTTTTCACACAGCCTCCAAATCGCGGGGCTAAAATCGAGCCTTTATTTTAGGATTAACACCTTGGCGCTATTACAATAACAGATTCAAACTGTCAAAATCCTTTTAGATAATCTGTTTTTTGATATTTTGAAATAATACAACAACGAGTTATTATTAAAGTGATACTTTTGGCCGTATTGAAGTAGCACCGCCTAAAGAGTCTCTCCAACTAAAACACCAGACCGCAAGTAAAGGTTGATTGACTCAAGTACCCAGCGGTCGTCAATTAATTTCCGAAGCTACCAGCCGCCGATGCGTGAGTTCGTTTTCTTGAATCCACTTGTGTTAGAGGCGTGCCTCCGCAAATAAAATTAGTTCGTCTAGCATCTACGGTTGCGAGTCCTCGTCGGCCAACCGGGAATAGATCTGTCTTGCTTGCTCAAACTGGGCGAAGACATGATCTTTCTCTTTTTGCGAACGCCAGTCCGGCCACGCTTCGGCCATCCGCCGCAGCTTGTCGATCCACTTGATCGCATATTCGGCGGCTGCTTTGTTTCGGACCGGCCGGTTGCCCACGGTGATCCAGATAGGGTTAGTGAATGCTTGTGCGTAGCTAGCATCCAGGTGATGGCGTTCAGCAGGCTCGCCCTCGGCACGCAGATGATACCAACCGCTGTGCGTGGCCTGAAGCTTTTTTCTAAACTCAGTCCTCCTTTTATTATCAATGAGGGGCAGCGTTTCCACGACTTCACCATTGAATATCAACATCACTTTATCGAGGGCAGTAACCGAGCGCACTCGCGCCCATATTTCAATCATTCCGCCGCCGTCCGGCAGACTCACATCCTCTCCCGGCATCATCCCGTTTATCGTCAGTTCAACCAGCGGGCCAGTGCTAACAAAAGCCTTGCCCTTCCTCAATCCAGCAAACCAGGCTTCGGCCTCCAGGCCGCGTGCACCTGTGTAAACGTACGTGCGAACCGAGCCGACCAGCTTGCTGCGATGCAGGTTGCTGATGGAGTCTTCGCCGCCAACCGCGGTGACTCTGATTCCGTTATTGAGCACCGCATACCAGGGGTAAAAACCGGCGCGGCTAGCCGCTGACCATTCCACCGCATCAGTAGTCCCGAGCGCAGCATCGACTATGAAGCCTTTAGCTCCGCCAAGCGAGCTTTCCATCGGATCGTTTTCGCCCGAAAAGGCATGCACATAACCGACTGTGGCACCTTGCGCTTTGGCTTTGCGCAACATGTCTGTGTTGCTCGGATAAAGGCTTTCAATAGCTGTGCCTTCATAGCCGGTTGTGAAAGGCGAGATCAGGTGATCTCTGAGGCCAAACATAAAGACGTGGCCATAGAATGGAGGTCGATATTCCTGGCCGACCATCAGTAGTTGGTCCGGTTGGGACAGAGGATGGGGTCCACCACCCTTGATGAAGAACTGATAATCGAGGATACGGTTGTCTTTGTTTGCCACTTGTTCATTGACAATATCCTGATCTTCGGCCGCGGACATCATCATCAAGTTTTGCAGCGTGTTATGAAGATTGCCACCGTAGTTCATATGCACGTGGGTCGAGCCGCTGTACCAGCCCTTCGCTGCCATATCAGTCATTCGCTTTAGGTGCAGAGTGACGCTGGTTACTTCGCCAGTCTTGATCTGCACATTGGCCTTTTCGGGCCAGAACTCAAACCCTTTGACGGCTTCAAGACGCAAGTTTCCAGCGGGTACTTCGATTTTAAAGCTGCCGGTATGATGAAAAATATTATCACCTCCACCACCGACCCTTGCATAAGCATCGGCCGGCGCGTAGAACTTCCCATCTGACGCCTTCAGGTGAATGCGCGATGGGGTCAAACCACCTGTTTCACTATCAATAGTGCGTACGACCAACCAACCCGTGGGATTTTTCCAACGGTTCTGGGCGATAGACAAGGTGCGCTGCTCACCACCGTATGTTTCGAGCAATTCCAACTGTGGTAATCCGCTTTCATTGGAGATGAAGACGATCCACTCGCCGTCCGGAGACCAGCGCGGGTGAAAAGCATCGTGTGAGAAGAAGGTCAGCTTATATGGTTCACCTCCATCGGTTGGTTGCACGTATAGATTATTAAATTGGTCTGCTGCGCCCCGCGTGGACGAGAAGATGAATCGTTTTCCATCGGGCGAGACATCATGGCGCGTGCGATAAAGGGTCTGCTCGGATAACACCGTTTTCGCCTGCTCGATTCCCTTTGCAGCTGCTGGAACACGCAGAACATTGCCCGATCCGAGTGGCACGTTGCGGTTCGACACTATCAGTAACTCTTTGCCATCGGGCATCCACGCGGGAGATATGTGCATGTCCCACTCACCGAAGTAGAGGCGATTTCGGCCAAAACTTTGGTCTGAAGTGACTGCTACTTCTTCGCCAGCCCAGCGTCCGTTGCGGATCGTTCGCAAATAAACATTGAAGTACCCGTTGGGTTTGGTGCTGACGTAAGCGATCTGCATGCCATCGGGCGAAAAGACAGGATCGGTGTAGATAAAGCTGTCATTGGTCAACGTTCTAGTTACACCGGTGCCAACGTTGAGAATCTCAAGTTGAATGGTCTGGCCACCATCGTCTGCGGTATAGATGATCCAGTTGCCATCCGGGGACCAATCAGGCGAAGAGTGATACTTTGGGCTGGTAGTCAACTGCTCAGCAATGCCTGTTTTTAGTTCAACCTGCCATAAACTGCCGCTCATCGCCATAACGATCCAGCGCCCGTCAGGCGACCAGCTAGGCCACCAGGGTGTCGAACTTGGTGCAGGTGGAAAGTAGAAGTTGTGCATATAATTCCCGCCATGCCTGGCGGACGGATATCCCCGTGGCGACTGTGCGAAATTTGTAGAAACACAAAACAAATAGAAAATCGATACCGACATAACCGATGCGGACCTTTGCAATATTTTCGCGAGCATCCCAACAAAAGGTATCAGCTGCCTGTTAGATCGCGGTTTATACATGGTTAAGGAGATTGCTGAGAGTACCACAACTAATGAGGCTACAGGTTTCATTTTGCCTCCATAGGGATATAACTATTAAATCATTGGGCAATAATGCTACCGTAACATTATCGCCCGGATAAACCCTGCGCTAAGGTTGAAAAGCCGGACAAACCTTGCAGAATCTGCAGTCTATCCCAGAAATCAACGTAGGGATATACTGCAAAGCTTTGCTGCAGTCGTTAACAAATTTAAGGCCTGAATAAAATTCACTTGCTTAGCGCTATAATCTTACTTGTGTTTGGTAAACATAATGACACTCTTGCAGGAGAGACAGGCTTGAATTGGCATCGCGTACGGTCCGACCCGGGACTGGAGATTTCGATGCAAGGTCATTTACTGAAGAATATATGTGAACCCTATTTAATATGCAATAAAAAAGAAGCGTCAGGTTTTACAGTTTACATCATTCATCGTTACTTCCCTGCCACTCA
>JAPUGI010000195.1 GCA_027292925.1 Gammaproteobacteria bacterium | reverse complement strand
ACTCTTTACCCCTGGGTATCGATGTCCGTCACGTCGGCTTTTTATTGGTACAGCTTTGACACTTAGCGCAGAGGACTGTTCTTCTTGCTCACCGGTCATAAATAACCCTCCGCTCGTCTTACCCGATTTAACGGTCAATTTGTTGATACTACGTTGGCCCAGGTGTTATGGCAATTTCACCGGTTATGTCGAATGGCTTTCAGGTCATTGCCCTGTGTGTTAAAGATGGTTTATTCGCTGATCCCATAAGATACAAGGTCATTAATCATGATGGAGTACCAACAATCAGATACCGAAATGACCTTGCAGCAAGGGCTAGAGGAATACTATGCCAGTCGCGATGATCTTCAACACGGACGAGGCATGTCAGAAGCGGCGACTGATTTTTTTCGATGTCACGACACTGTCCATGTTGTATTTGGTTGTGATACAGAATTACCTAGTGAAGCGGGCGTGAAGATGTGGAGTTTCTTTGGTACCGATGTTGGATTAAAGAGGCTGCATCAAGGTTATGCACTCGAGGAATCAAAAGAGATTTACACCAGCTTACGATTTTTGCAGATGGTCGATGCTGGACTACGCTCTTTGGTGATCGTTCCGGTTGTTATGTACCATTGTTTTAGAATGAAGAAACGCTGGCATTGGTCAGATTTTGACGATTACCGCATGACGCCGCTTAAATCTATCCGTGAGGAATTCGGTATCACGATAGTCAGGATTGGCTAGTTCAAATAATCTTGCCAACTACCTTCCGACCGCGCAATGGGCTGAAGAATTCGCCGATAACGCACCAATGGCAATTCAGGCGACCAAGCGTATGATGCCTATGGGACTCGAAAAAATCTTGAAAACTTTATAAAGGGCATGCAGGCATTTCTCGAGCATCGTATACCTGGCTTTGCCGCAGGAACTAGAACTCATGACTGACTTGTTTAAACTTTCCGATAAGATAATTCGCGAAGGAGTTGCCAACGAACCAGTGAATCGGGTGAATTTTGAGCTTTCTGAAATTGCTAACGGTATTGCAATGGTAGAAGCATTTTCACACTCTATTGTCTTTGCCACTGATGACGGCCTGGTAACATTTGATACAAGTGCCGAATTTGGTGGGCAACCAGTAGTAAAAGCGATTAGAGGCTGGAACAAGGATCGTTTCCATTCGCTGGTATATACCCACGGACATGTTGACCACGTGGGAGGTAGCGGCGCATTTGTCCAGAGCGAACGCGATGCCAAAAGGCCCGATCCTGCTGTGATCGGGCATGAAAATATCTCCGCAAGGTTTGACCGTTATAACATGACAAATGGATATAACCTTGTAGTTAATAAGCGGCAATTCGGACGTGCCGGTATGAGTAATGTTGCGGGAATGAATCCAGCGGGTCTTACTGGAGGTCCGACTTTTTTACCAAAGACGGCGGCGAGACCAGATATTACTTTCAAAGAAGAGATGTCATTGTCTGTAGGTGGTCTGGAAATAAAGCTCAAACACGCGAAAGGTGAGACTGACGATCATGCCTGGGCCTGGATACCAGAACATAAGGCTATCTGCGCCGGTGACTTCTTTATATGGAATTTTCCCAATGCGGGCAATCCGCAAAAAGTGCAACGATTCCCCGTGGAATGGGCGGCAGCCATGCGTGATATGGCATCCATGAATGCTGAGATGCTATTACCCGCTCATGGCTTACCTATCCGTGGCAGCGAGCAGATTAAGGCGGTACTTGAGGATTCTGCGACGGCGCTTGAGGGCCTGGTTCGGGATACTTTGGAGATGATGAATGCTGGTGCAACGAAAAATGACATTGTTCATGCTGTCAGCGTAAGCCAGGAATTGTTAGATAAACCCTATTTGCGTCCGCTATACGATGAGCCGGAATTTGTTGTGAACAACATCTGGAGACTGTACGGTGGCTGGTATGATGGCAACCCTGCAAATCTCAAACCCGCCAGGGAAAGTGAGCTAGCCAGCGAGATCGCGCAATTGTCTGGTGGCAGCATAGTGCTAGCGGAGCGAGCAGAAGAACTGGCCGCAGCAGGTGATTTTCGCCTGGCTTGCCATCTCATTGAATTAGCGGTGCAGTCGGACTTTAACAGTAAGCAGATTCACGGTATTCGAGCGAAAATTTATAAACAACGCCGAAAAATAGAGTCATCGTTGATGGCAAAAGGAATATTTGGCTATGCCGCCAGAGAATCCAGCAGCAAGTCGGAATAACCGTCCACAGAATGGAACTTCAAGACCTGGCAGCAATTGCGGAAATCATTGGTGTTATTACCATTGTCATCACATTTTTGTTTCTTGGCGTGCAGGTGAGGGAATCGAATCGTGCAACCCGCGCCAGCGTTTCGCAATCTGTTGCGGATGAAGAAATCAGCTATACCACCCAGTTGATTCGCTACGCGGACATTTGGGAGAAAGTGGTAACGCAACAGGAAATTGATGATCCTGTCGAACGCCGACGAGCGATCCTACTCTTCAGCCTACTAATGATTGAGGTTGAGAATCGATATACCCAGCACAAACTTGGTTATATGAGTACCGATGACTGGCTGAGTCGAGAGACCGCGACAAGAATAATGGTAAATTTATCAATCTATGACGATTGGCGTTATGTGCCAGGATACTTCACACGCAGTGGTGAGTTTAGAGAATATCTGGAAACTCTCCGGGACTAGCTGCAAACTCATTATCTAAATGCAATCGTCGGTGGGACCATACAAGTGTCGTCTAAATGCCAGTCGCTGACACTCACATGCCAAGAATCTCGTTTGCTGCCACTGAGTATATTTACTGGCTACCAGCCAATCGTACCGGGCATAACCTCAAGCCGCTTCAACCCCAGTTTCCAGCCAATCAATAGCCTCTTTCGACAGAAGTTCTGCAGCACGTTGTTGATATCTGGTTAGTTCATCTTCGTTAAACACTTCTCGCCATCTTCCGTTAGTGCCCTTAAAAATAAAGCCCTTGATCCCTCCTTCAAACATTATGTCAAAATCGCCTACCATCTCTGGATGGCTTCGCATGTACTCAAAAGAACTGCGTTCAAGCACCGAGGTGAATTGTTGTTCAGTTACTTCTACATTCAAGAAATCCGCTATGCGCCGAGTCTCCCCAGGAAGATCATTTTTAAGATCACCATAATGAACCAGCAACAAGTTTTCCTGAGAACGTCGTGCCCAATAGGTGGCAACGATATTGAAAAAGTTATCTTTGTTCTCTAGCCAGATTTTAAGAAAAGTGTGCGGGTCGCCGTCGTAGGCTGGCATCTGGGGAATCCCTGCTGCAACGGCCTGCGCATTTAACATAGCAACATTGTCCTTCTTCATCCGTTCCAGATGATTACACATGGACATGAACGCATCCCGACCATCACGGCCTACAAAGATGTATTTCGCGTCGGCGAACCAAGGTATGCCGTCAGCTGCTGTATGGCTCTTCATTACGCGCCTATGAGTTTGCGCATTGAGAGAAGACAGCATATCTTCCAGGGGAACAAACACGGCTTCGATCCATGGTGACAATTGCATGATGGGTACAGGGAAATCACCCTCTGGATGAATGAGGTTCGCTACGATTGTTTGGGTCCAGGTGGTACCACACTTGGGTGGAGTGCAGATAAAAACATCGTCAGCTCTTGACTCAAAATTTTCCCAGCGAGAGTTATCAAAAACAGCAGTACGATAGATTTTCAAATCACCCATTGAAACCTGGCCCATCGCATTCACTCATAAAAACTAGTGGACCCGGAAGCGTATCAGTGTGAACATAAAAAGAAAACGACTGACTGCTGGTTTACGAGCGGTTGAAATCAGGATCCCGCTTTTCCCTCAGGGCGCTCACACCCTCCGCCGCATCAGGCCCCATGAAGGTCAACATCTCAAATGCCAGACTTGCATCGAACGCCGGGGCTGCCTGGTTGACCCACAGGTTCATCGCCCGTTTCGTCCACTGGGTTGCATCAACAGGCCCCTTGGCAATGATCAAAGCCACCCGCATAGCCTCTTCCATCAACTCTTCCCGGGGTACAGATTTGCTAACAAGTCCGATCTGGTCCGCAGTCTTGCCGTCAATAAACTCCGCGGTTAAAAGATAATATTTCGCTTTTGCGAGACCACAGAGCAATGGCCAGATAATATTTGCGTGATCTCCTGCTGCAACACCCATACGCACATGGCCATCGGTGATACGTGCCTCCTCTGCCATGATGCTAATATCCGCCATCAGCGCGACTGCAAGACCGGCACCGACTGCAACACCATTAATCGCCGAGATAATAATTTTTGAGCACTGGGTCATCCGATAGACAATGTCACCGGCTTCTCGAAATGCATTTTTCATACCTTCGTAGTTCTGCACCATCGTGCCGATCCATTCAAGATCACCACCCGCCGAAAAAGCCCTGCCTGCCCCGGTTACCACCACTACTCTTATGTCCGGGTCCGCATCAATATCCAGCCAAACCCGTGACAATCCATTATGCAATTGCGCATCGGTTGCATTGAGTGCCTCCGGTCTGTTAATCGTCATTAACAGAATACCGTGCTCTTTTCTTTCGAACTCAAGCCCCTTGTAATTTTGAAACCAATCATCCGCCATGAAACACCCCTCTTACGCCATCGTTAATCCGCCAGAAACAGACAAGGTCTGGCCTGTGATATAGGAAGCTTCCTCGGAAGCCAAGAACTTCACCGCCGCCGCTATGTCTTCGGGTTTCCCCAATCGTTTCATGGGTACACTTCTCGTCATGGAGCTGATGATGCGCTCGCTATTGTCACCGGCCTCAATAATCTCATCCAGTAGAGCAGTTTCTGTTGGACCCGGACAAATAGTATTGGCTGTAATTCCACTTCGAGCGACTTCCCTGGCAATCGTTTTTGTGAAGGCAATAATGCCGCCTTTTGTCCCGGAGTAGACTGCCTCCATTGACGACCCTACCCGGCCTGCATCCGAGCTGATATTGATGATTCGACCCCAGTTTTGCGACGTCATGCCAGGCAAAACAGCATGGGTAGTTCGCAGGACACCCTTGTAATTGAGATCGATTATTTTGTCCCAGAAAACCTCGTCAGTCTCTACGAAAGGCATAAGGGAATCCCATCCGGCGCAGTTAACTAGAATATCGATGTATCCAAGAGTCTCATTGATTTTTGCGATGATGCTGCTCACTGAATCGCCCATCGTTACATCCATGATATGCGACTCGCACACGCTACCAGATTGTTTGATAAGGTTTTTCGTTGTTTCTAACCCCTCAGAAGAAATGTCGGTGATGACTACGCTCGAATGCATGGTTGCTAAAACAACACTCACGGCACGACCAATACCACTACCTGCGCCAGTGATTAGTGCAACTCGTTTTGTCATTCTGGCCTCCATTAATAGTGATTTTTTATTTCCCATCAATCGCTAAAAGCGTACCCGCTCTCAACAGTTACCTCGCATACATATTACACAGGCACGGGACCCTCAACCTGCAGCCGATGAATTACCCTTGGTTCATCTCCGTGATCATGGACAGCAAAATGAAGTAATGCATGGACAAGGTAGCCACCTTAAAAAACATTGCAAAGCCTGCTATCGAATAATAAAGGCACCTTTTTCTCTAGTCTTTGGAGGCAAGCGTTTCCCGGCCACCGACGACATCAATCAACCGGGTCTTGTGGTATTCGGTGTCAAACTCACCGGCTTTTAATCTGGTAATGTAGGATCGATAGGCAGCGATCGCCTTGTGACCAAATATTATCGTTATCGGCAAACATGCCACAAGAACCAGGCCAGTCCCGATGGTGGTGATTGCATCCAACTCGCGGTCTGTGCGCATGAATCCTAGTGTCGCGACAAACGTTGAACAGCAATAGAGCAGTTTATACCCCAGTACGGCACGCTGACCAAACAGATAGACTATCCCCTGCTCCCCATAATATCCCTGTGAAATTATGGTTGATACAGCAAACATCCACACCGCAAATGTCACCAGCCATTTTCCAAGCCAATCATGAGTCTGGCTAAATGCTAATGCAGTCAGGCTTGCGCCCGCATAGGCCCGGAATGCACCTGCATCACGAAACACCGGTCGGGTGTCCGATACCAATTGATCCAGAACCAGATAAGTACCATCCGATCGGTCCTCGACTGCCCCATACCAGCGATCACTTTCTCCGCCATGGCCATCATGCCAGATCATAAAAACGCTTGCGCCATCCTGAAACGATTCACCAAGGCGAGATGGTAAAAGCTGTGGCTGGGCACTCCATGTAGAACCATCAATTTTGTTAATAGCAGGAGTCTGGTCAAAAAACATGTCAGGTCCACGATTCCAGACACCTGATGACAGCAACACCAATGCTGTTATCGTGCAAACCACCAGGGTATCGATGACCGGTTCCAGACCTGCGACCAGTCCTTCGCGCACTGGTTCATCAGTTTTAACCGCACAATGGGCGATCGCGGATGATCCCAACCCGACTTCTGATGAGTAAAGTGCTCGCTTCATTCCCCAGAGCATGGCCGCACCAACGCTGCCACCAACAAAAGCGCCGGTGACTTCAGTTGGGTTGAACGCACTGTTAAATACCATGGCAATGATTGCCGGAACCTGTTCGATATTTAGAATGACCACATAAAGCCCGGCGATGACATAAGCCAGGCACATGAAAGGCACGAGCACGCCGGTTACACTCCCGATACGCTTGATGCCACCGATCAAGACCACGGCCACAACAACGGCAAGGACAGCCCCTACCACGGGTCTGGACCATCCAAAATAATTGGCAGATAGATCTGCAACATTCCAGGCCTGGAACATATTGCCACCTGCAAACGTACCAATCAGCAAAGTAACGCAATAGAATCCACCCACGAAAACTCCGATTTTCGACCAGCCTGGTCCCCATTCAGCAAACGCTTTCTTTGCCACCAACATGGGACCACCGTGTGGATTTTCCGGGTCATCGACATTACGGTACAACATGGACAGTGTGACCTCGACGACCTTAACTGCCATACCCAGCGATCCCACGATCCACATCCAGAACAATGCCCCGGGGCCACCCAGTGCAATCGCAATCGCCACTCCGCCAATATTCCCCAGTCCAACGGTCCCGGAAAGCGCGGTCGACAAGGCTTGAAAGTGGTTTATCGCACCTGGGTCATGAGGGTCATCATAATGCCCAAGGGTTACGGCCGTGCCATGAGTCAGCGCCCTGTACTGTCCAGAAACGCTCCAAACCGTAAATAACACACCGGTAGCGAGTACTGAATACAGGACATAATCGTGCCACAGGAACGCATTGATCGTTTGTGCAACTGCGTGGAAGGCTTCCATCTACTGTCCTTTTTATTATCTGCCGCTGGTGACACCAGCCATGTGCTGTACAAGATTCGTCCGTGATTCTCAGACTACCCGTGCATCGGGGAATATCCTGAGGAAATTTTCCTGGTAAAATTTGGTGCGAATTTCATCACTGCGGTCACCGAGGGAAGACTCAAATCGGCCGATTGGATCCTTGCCACCCTCGACGTGAGGGTAGTCACTTGAAAACAGATATAAATCAGGATTTGACTGGTCAATAAACCGACCAACGTTTTCAAAAACAAAGGGTGTGAATGCCATCTGTTCGGCTATTTGCTGTGAAGGTTTTCGTTTAATAATCGACAGGTTCTTGTCCACCCTGCTCCAGCTTTTGACGACCCAGTCCAACCGTTCCACCATTTCCGGGACCCACCCCGCCCCCAACTCGACACTTGCACCACGCAAATCCGGATGCCGTTCAAACACACCATCGAGTAGCATCATCGAGATAAAAGTTTCCGGTCCCTGGTGCATGACCACCATATCTTTGGCGCGTACATTTTCGCCACCACCCATCCAATCCCTGCTGGGCGGTTGACCGTTATTATTCCAGCGTTTGTCCAGTTGCAATGGGGAGCCTCCAATATGCATGACGAAAGGGACTCCTGCGTCCACCAACCGCGTCCAGAATGGGTCAAGGTCAACATGACCGGGAGATCTGTCCCCCGAGGCATAGTGTGGAATCCACATAGCCTTCAAACCTGCCTTGATCGCAAACTCCAGTTCGATCATCGCTAGTTCCGGGACATGCAGTGGGATAACGCCAACGCCCATCAGCCTGCCATCTTCCGAGCAGAAATCCGCCATTGCGCGGTTATGGGCCCGGGTCGCACCATAACGAAGTTCCGGATGGACTTTTGAACTTGGATGGAAAGGAGTCACAACACTGTGAGTTGCAAAAACAAGTTGCCTGGTAAAGCCGAGAAGATCCATGGCAATACTTCGGTCTGATCGGTTAAAAGCGCCGAGTGCCTGAATTTCCTTTGACCTGGCAATCAGCTCATCGCCCAGGGCAATCTGTTCCGCGACATGGGCTTCACTATGTTTCCCACCGTTAGCTACAATCTCCTCAACTTCTTCGTCAGTTACCAGGGACGCTTTGTAGTTCACTGGCGGTATCTGGTCCTTAAACTCATCATCGGCATAGTCAATGATGAAGTTCGGCAATTCCATAATATGACTATCGGCATCATAGAATGCCCTGCTGCCAGGTGCGTAGGTCACTTTCCCTCTCCTTTAGTATCGCGATAGCTGCATCATATCAAAAAGACATTCTTCACCCACGCTCACTTCACGGAGATGCCACCGGGTTGTATTTTTTTGTTATTTGCTGTGCCGAACCTGATTTGATGTTCAGCCAGCCCAATCACTATCGAATGATGACGCCAGCATTAACTGTTCGCGCATGATATTCATTCGCGTTTCCAATCCGGCCATCATGGACTGAAAGTTGGTATCGTTAACCAATTCCTGGAAGATCGGCTCGACGCCAGGTCGCCAATGTTCCCGCCATCCTTCATCAACCGCCCGCTGTAAATGAAAGAGCGCCATCTGATTATCGTCTTCAATAGATGAGAGCAAGGCTTTTAAGTACCAGATTTGAGGATCGATTCGTTTTCCAGACACCTTGTCAAACCTTGCGTTTATTTTCTCAATTGCCTGGCGTTTTCGTTCATGTTCACCAATAGTCTTGTAAGCATACGCAGCGGCCACCGCAGCTTCCAAATAAAAACCTTTATGCATGTTGATCATGTGTTCATTGTTTGTTTCCAACGCCTGTGCCTTTTCATAAGCCCAGATTACGCGGTCGACGTCGTCAAGCAGATACGCAGCCCATGCCGCATCCAGAAAAGTGTTGCGGGTTGCGCCATTTTCATTTGCAAGCTTAACCTTGTTAAGGAGTAAAGGTTCCACTTCTCCAATATTGTTATTGGCCGCATAGGATTGTATCTGGAGCCAATCCAACTGATAACGATCCTGTTCCGGTAGGTTTTGGCTTAACTTGGCAATCCATTCCTGGGAAGATTCAAAATCACCGAGGTCAGCATACAATCGTGCGATCGATACCGAATAATCGATGTTAGGCTGCAGGCTGTAGGCTCTTTTATATTGGTTGAGAGCCTCATCCAACCTGCCTCGCTGCTCATTGATTTTTGCCACAAGTTGATAGGCGCTTGGATAGAATGGATCTGCTTCCACTATTCGCGCGAATACCACCATCGCCTCCGCTTCACGTCCCTGCTCCAACATCAGGTTCGCGACGTTATATCCGACTACAGGAGATCTTGGATCCAACTCATATGCTTTTTCGTACCAGATCAGTTGATCGGTCTGGCTTTTCATTAATCCGGCATACCACATGACGGCCATAGCATTACTGGGATTCAGCGTCATCGCCTTTCTTAAGGCATCAATGGCTTGCTCACCCTGTTTTTTTTGCATATGGATCAGCCCCTGTACCGCGTGGCTGATTCCTGACTCCGGTTCGATTGCAAGCGCTCGGTCCACGGCCTCCTGTGCAAGCGGCAGGTACTCCTCCGCTGGTTCATAGTCGTAATTAACCAGCAAAGTATAGGTTTCTGCGAGTCCAGCGTAGGCATCAGCATAATTGGGATCATTTCTAATCGCTTTCTTGAAAAAGCGTGCGCCGTCCTTCAATGAAACTTCCGTTCTGCGTGCGAGTTCTGCCCGTCCCATACTATTGGCAACCATTGCTTCCGGACTTGCCGAACTTCGGGACTGTATCTTTTCCCGGTCCTTGCCCAGCAAAGTGATTTCTAGTTTGTCGACAACTGAAGCCGCAATATCATCCTGGATCTTAAAGATATCTTTATACTCACGATCATAGGTCTGCGTCCAGAGGTGGCTTCCCCTGGCAGTCTCAATCAACTGAGCCGTCACCCGAATGGTATCGTTAATGTCATTGCGACGGACACTACCCTCAAGTATTAGTGAAACATCAAGTTCCTTGCCGATTTCTATAACATTCTTGCTGACGCCTCGATAGGCGAAAGAAGAAGTTCGTGCGACTACCCTTAATTCTTTTACTCTTGAAAGTACGGTTAGCAATTCCTCCGTTAACCCATCTGCAAACAGCTGGTCCTGCGTGACTTCGCTATAACTGTCAAAGGGAAGCACGGCGATCGAACGGATATTAACTTCAGGTACGGATACCACTTCGACGGTTTGCTCATCCATCTGCCCCTGCACGACAAACAGCCCCATTACCAGCAACAACAGCATACCGACAATCAGCAGCTCCTTGTTGCCACCGATTATTACAGATTCCTCACCTGGCCTACTTTCCTTGGAAGCTACATGGATACCATCCCTGTTGATGTCAAACACCCACGCAAGGATCAGCATGACTGGAAAACCACCAATAAATGCAAAAACGAGGTAACGTATTATTGAATCAGGAAGATCCAATGTCGGAGACAGAATATCAACGATCTGGATGATGGGCCAAAACGCGATAACATATAGCGTCGCGACACGGATCACCCGTCGACGTTTTAATTCTTCAAATAGCTCTCGCAACCAATTGTTGGCTTGCATGACCCTCACCTAGCCCCTGGTCGATGGCTATTTTAGTCAACTTCAGTCATCGATACGAATATCACCGGATATAGTTCGCAAGTTAATTTGCCCCGACCCATCTCCGAGCTGAACTTCAAGTTTCTTGCGGCCCGGAAATTTGTCCACTGGCTCATGGTCAGACAGAGAATTTTCAATGTCCCCTCCTGGCCCGGTCTCCACGCTCAAATGCGCATTTACCGGTGACTCGAGCCTCAGTGATACATCACCGCTGACACTCGAAATTTCAATCTCACCATCGCCTATCAGCTTGCCTTCAACTTCGATATCGCCACTCACCGCGTTAGCGCGTAACGTGGTGAACTCCTCGAATTCCGCTTCTATCTCGCCTGAAACTGTACCCAGTATTATCCTTGAGCTACTCATTTCCAGGTGAAGTTCACCACTCACAGTTGAAATATGCGCGTTGCCCGAGGAGTCAGAGACCTCAATATTCCCGCTAACCGTATTGATGTGTACTTGATTCTCTATTCCGCTTGCAGTGATATCGCCACTGACGGACCGGACGCGCAATCCACCTAACACCGTCTCGATTGTTGTATCCGTAGAAATACCGTCAAAATCGACTTTAGAGTTCATTGGTATATGAATTTCCAGATCAGATCCATCACCCCAGTTGACATTGCGTCGAGGCAACTTCACTTCGATCCGGGCGCGATCATCTTCCACTTCAAAGATCAGCCCTTCGGCGAGGTCATCTAGCTCGCCCTCAACATGAATTTCGTTGCGGTCCCAACCGGTTATCTCCACCTCGCCTCTCG
Source organism: Gammaproteobacteria bacterium (assembly GCA_027292925.1). Classification (GTDB taxonomy): domain Bacteria; phylum Pseudomonadota; class Gammaproteobacteria; order Pseudomonadales; family Azotimanducaceae. Next base: position 14,341 of record JAPUGI010000195.1, on the reverse strand, counting down.
TATTCACGATCTTGATTGAACCACTGGCTGAAGCGGGCAATGTTTTATCCACGTCCTCACCGGCAGAGGCAATAAGCGAGATGGACATAGCCGCACAAACAATCAATATTAAAGAAATAGCGCCGGGGTATTTCATAGTGTATCCAGATATCTGTCTGGTGGTTAGACGCCAAGGCGCCAAAATGGTTTATAGCATACTGAGAGGGGACTTAGGAGCGCAGTACAATCCGTGCTCTTACAATACCAGGCTGCTCTTCTCTTTCTATAGAGATTTGTTGCACGACAATGCCTCGTCTAGCCTGGATTTGTTTTAACATGAGCATCAGGTCATCAAAAGCAACACTGTCAAACCAGACACTAACCGCATCTGCCCCTTCAGGTTGAAGCCGATTCGGTTTAATGCCTATCTGCTGTGCTGTCCGGGATACCATCGTTAAGAGAGATTGACCTGTGGATACACGATTGACTCCCTGGCTTGATGCACGCGCCTCTTTTTCACTGGATCGCATATATTGAATCAAGCTGAGCTGACGATCCCGCTCGACTTCACTGCTATCGTGATACTGATTTACAGGACTCCATATCACGAAATAGAGGAACAGAAGTGTAAAAAAAGACGCAAGAGAGTTCAGAGCCGACCGCTCTGTTTTCTCAAGCTGGAGATATCGTCCTGTTAGTTTATCTAATGCTGGAATCGTCGACATCATCTGCCACCGGATGACTTTACTTTTATACTTCCACGAACCGAATTTTCATCCTGGGATATAGTTCCGATTTCAGCTTGCAAGCCCCCCCGAATGAGGCTCTCCACGAACAATACCAGTTGCTCACTTCGCGGTGCTAAAAGCTGCAGGATCAGGTCACCGCGACTTTCGTTATAGTTAACATTCTGCAGCACGAGGTTGGAGCCAGTAATTTCTGCAACCGTTTCTTCAAACAAAGGCAAAAACAACGCCGTATCTGTTGCAGCAATACCAAGATGACCCCGCCAACGCCTTCTGATATCACGTACATTACGATCTCCAGGGAACACCTCTTTATAAAGCGTCGCTGCCTCATCAGCATAAACGGATGCTCGCTTCTCCAGATACACTCCTTGCCCAAGAGTTAGCAGCACATGCGCCAAAAACGCACAACCCGCAAGGATCGCTGCAGCGCGCCAGCCATTGCGACTGGCACTTTTAGGCTCTTCTATCTTGAATTCACCCTGCAACAAATTGATGCTGTTCTTGTTGAAACCACGGCACATGAATTCAAAGGGATGATAATCAAGTTCATGCTCCTGAAGATTTGCTGATTCTGATGCTTGAATCTGGGTCAAATATAACTGAACATCTTCCCGTGCATCGGGGTGAAGGTGAACCTGCAGATGATCACGGTCACTTTCATCCAAGAGAGATACTGTCAGCGCTAACTGATCGGTAGTGGTGGTGAAACCTCGATTATTAGCAGTTAATAGATGCGCGCGTTCGCCATCAATCAGGATATTGGTACCCTCTCGTTGAGGTATCATCAGCAGGTCCACACTCATAAAAGTAGGCTGTAGACCTGCTGCATTCAATTCTGCCAATATGGATTGCATATAGGCGCGATTGATAACAGCAACTTCCAACTCATCATTACCGCCACGCCTGCCCAGGGCAAAGTGACAATCGTCAACATTACTAGCTAATTCCTCCTCAACCGCATAAGGAACGGCTTGAACGATCTGTCGCTGTTGGCGGCTCGGTATTTTCGCCCTGGTAAGCAGCACATCTTCACCACCTAAAAGCACACGAGTTTCGCCCGCCCAATTGACGTCTTCTATCAAAGCCGCAAATTCCGCGAACTCACCACTGCCCCTTAATCTAACGATTCCAGATATTTCATCCAACAAGAGCCAGTCAACATGGCGACCATGCAACCTGATGGTCAGGTTCTCAGACACCGGTCTTCTCCTCTGACTCGACATATGAATTTTTGGTGATCGGAATTATCTTCTTACTGGAGTTTCTATATATCACCCTAATACTGCCATCAAGCGGGTCCCGCTGGATGATACTGGTGAGGTAAGCGAATCGTTCCCTAAACCTCGCCCTCACTCGAATCTCAAAAAAAGCGGATTGTACACCAAGGCCGTTGTCGGATATTCCCATTCCCGCGACATCAGGTGACTGGAGAAACTCCGTGACGGATTCAAATCCCTGCTGTTCGTCCCTCGTGGTTACAAGTACATCTGCAGTTTCAATACCTAATCTGCTGGAAATTGACTGAAGCACCACCGCCGACGCAGTGTTAATGTTCAATTCTGACTCCGCGTCAGGCAGCGCTGTGACGTAGGGCGAAAGCGCTTCGTAGGTGTCACGGTCCAGGTCAAGCAACAATCGCAATTCACTAATATCCACAATCATTTGGCCACTGGTTCTATAGGGTGGTTCCAGTGCCAGGTACTCAAAGTCTTCCGCCCCCAATTGCCTGACATTGATGTCCGCATCAATCCAGTCGGCGATACGATCCACATAAACCTGGTCAACACCAAGTTCCGCAAACAGGTTGGTAAATCGCATCCTTGCCTGCTGACTTGCGGGACCCACCTTACCGAGACTATTTACATTCAGGCGACCCTGTAAATCCTCGATCTGGATTTGCACTTCCCCTTCTTCAAATTCGAACTGTAACCCGGATTCCGCCCATTCTTCCTGCAGATAATCCCGGTTTTCCCCTCGATCAAAATCTTCCCACAACATCTGTCGCGAAAGTTCTTCACCACCAAGTGCATATTGCCTCGCCTGGTTCTGGTTAAAAAAGTTTCTGGTACGCTGGATCATAATATTCTGATCGCGGACCATCGCAACGCCCAGTACCGTCGCTATCACAACCACCAGGAGGATTGTGATGAGTGCTACGCCCCGCTGAATTCTAGGGAACGTCTGCATCGGATCTAACCTCCACTCTATTTTCAAGTGCGCCACCTTCTTCGCTTCCCGCCCTTGAAATTGACCTGGCCAGTGCAGATAGAACAAACACGCGACGAATTTCGCCGAGCATTTTGGTTTCCAGAATAACTTCGATTGCAACAGGCATTACCATCACTGAACCAAAATCAGGCCAGACATCAGTCCCCTCACCTTCCTCGTCGAGAAGGTTAATCCGGAAACTTTCGACATCTTCGAGCAGATCCTGGGTGACGGCTTCAGAATCTTCAGCACGATCAAGCACTAACCAGAAGTGCCGACTGAGTTTCCCATCATCCACCTGGTAGGCGACTCGCTGCAAAATACTACGTTGTCTTTGCGCCGGGTTATTCCAGCCAGTACGCGTAAATTCGATATAAAACTTGCCAGTTCCAACCACAAGTGGTTGTAACGGCTCGCCGTATTCATCACGTACCTGGCGGGGCACAATTTGTGAAAAGTCACGATCCATCATAGAAAAAACCCGAACCAGGGAGCTAATTACCTGATTATTGGATTGTATGACTTCATGGGTATCAATAATCGTTCGCAGCATCTGGTTTGCACCGAGACCAATCACTGAGAAAATTGATATGGCAACTAACACTTCCAGTAAGGTGAAGCCATAGTACATGTGTCCGTGCTTGTTCATTTTCAATGCTTGCCTATGAAACTGCTAAGGTTGACCAAGGCCGCATCAGGATCATCATCCTTGTATACCGAGATTTCAATCCGCCTCATGTTGATATTCTCGGTTGGCGTGACTTCAACCACTAGTTCCCAGTCCCTTTGCGCCATTTTCACAGAGAATCGATCACGACCGATAGACGGAAAATTGTCATCTTCTCGCGGCACAAAACGCATTTCATTCAGGTGATTTTCGGCAACCCACGATGCCACTGTGCGATCTCGCAGCATTGATGTTTGATGCACAGTCATTGAGGCATTGCGGACCAGCGCTGCAGAGACAACTGCAAATATGGCGAGAGAAATCATAATCTCCACCAGCGTAAATCCGCTGCTCTTGTCGTTACCGTTCATCTTCACCCTGCCAGACGATGGCACCATAACCATCGGACTCAAGTGTACGCAGCAAATCGTCATCCATATCCGACTCAATGTTGAGTTCAAACGGCGTGATTTCGCCGCTCGAGAGAATCAATATTGGTGGCGCGTCCTCTTCGCCAAACTGTAATTCATTTCCCTCAACTCGAACTGATAGGTGAACACCAGCAGGCAACTTCCGTGCTGCGAAAGGTTGTTCCTGCAGCAACTCCCATACCTGCTGCCTCTCGTTGTAGATATAAAACTGGTAACCCCTACGTTCTGGTCGCAGGCCATATTCATTGGCCTGAGTCAACGCTTCCTCTCTTAACATCTCCAATACAACCTTTAAGCGGTTAGCTTCAGTATCAAAATCACCCGTCTGTGTAAAACGAGGCAGATTGATAACCACCATTCCGGTCATGATTGAAACGATAAAAAGCACAACGAGGATTTCAACCAGGGTAAAACCCCGAACATGATGCAAGCTAAAATTGGACGGCATTAATTGGCGCCACAAGACGACTGACTTTTAGAGTTCAGACAGCCTGATATCGGCATCGATTCCTTCACCTCCTTCCTTTCGGTCAACCCCAAAAGAATAAACTTCTATGGATCGATCTTCATTGAAGTAAAGATAAGGTTCACCCCATGGGTCAACCGGCAAACGTTTTAGGTAGCCTTCAGCGTTCCAGTTCCGCGCTTCCGGATAACCAGCAGGCTCTTCCACCAGTGCATCCAATCCCTGGTCGGAGCTGGGATATTGACCGTTATCCAAACGATAAAGCTCCAACGAATTGCCTATTTGTTGAATATCAGATCTCGCCGCGGTGACTCTTGCTTCGTCCGGCCTGCCGATGATATTTGGAATGATCAGAGCACCAAGAACACCGAGGATGACCACTACCACCATAATCTCAATCAGGGTAAATCCTTTTACTCGTGACGCGTTCATATTTCTCCAAAGACTATTTGAGGTACTATTATTTTAGCGTGAATCGACAAGATTTATGCGACCAGTTGATTAAGATTAATGATGGGGAGGAGAATCGCCATGACGATGGTGAAGACCGCTCCTCCCATCAGCACCAGCATCAGTGGACCAAAAAGGCTTAGCAACACTCCCATTAACAACTCAACATCCTGCTGCATGTGATCAGCGACTCTTGTAAGCATATCATCGAGTTCACCACTGGCTTCACCGCTGGCGATCATATAAAGCATCATCGGCGGGAAGTAACCACTCTGCTCCAGCGCAACATTCAAACTTGACCCCTCACTTACCTTCACCGTAGCTTCAGCAATTTTCTCCCGCAGCCAGGTATTTGAAACGACTTCACCGGCAATCCTTAAAGCATCCACCAGTGGCACGCCGCTCCTGGAGAGGATGCTCAAGGTGCTGGCAAATTGCGCAGTGTTTATTCCACGACTCATTTTTGCCACCAATGGCAAGTGTAACAATCGTCGATCGTAGGCAAGGCGAATACCTGGAATTTGCAGCAACCGACTGATTCCATATCCAATGGCTACCAGGAGCAGAGCAACGATGAGCCCGTAGTCGGCAACAAATTCACTGGCCGCAATCACCATGATGGTCAGTGCAGGTAGAGCCTGGCCGGTATCTGCAAACACCTGGACAATGTCGGGCACAACGTAACCAAGGAGGCCTGCCAGGATTGCCACGGTCAGGATGAATAAAATGACGGGATACACCATCGCTTGCTGAATCCTCATCCGGGACTCCTGCTGTGATTCCGTAAAATCCGCCAATCTGTTCAGGACAAGATCCAGATGCCCGGCTGACTCACCCGCCGCGACAGTTGCCCTGTACAAGCCGGGAAATGCTTTTGGGTACTCCGCAAAACTGTTGGCAAGAGAAAACCCTTCCATCACTTTTGATCTCACAGTTAACATCAAGCGGTGAGTTTTCGGATTTTCAGTTTGTTTCGATACAGCAAGCAACGCTTCTTCTACGGGTAAACCTGCACCAATCAGGGTGGATAGCTGTCTGGTCAACAAAGCCCTTTCTCGAACAGATAAAGAGGGCTTAAAAAATTCAGCAAACGGGTTTTTTGACTCACGGTCTTCCCGCTCTTTTGTAACGACCACAGAGAGCGGTGCCAAACCTTTTTCTCGCAGCATTTGTCGGACCTGTCTGCCGCTATCAGCTTCAAGGACTCCCTTTTCTTCCCGCCCTCGCGTATTGAGGGCTGTATATTCAAAGGCGGCCATAGGTCTAGCTAGTTCCTGTCCAGAAATTGACAAATTCGACTAACAACCATCGCACTCCAAATTAATCATCCATGGTGACACGTAAAACTTCATCTACTGTGGTTGCACCCTCTAATATTTTCGTGCGCCCGTCTTCCCTGATACCAGTCGTATATTTTCTGGCATGTTGTTCGAGATCGAGTTCAGATGCACCGCTGTGAATCATGCGGCGCATTTCATCATCAATCACTACGACTTCGTATATACCCATTCGACCGCGGTATCCTTCCTGCGCACACTTTTCACAACCAACAGCCTTATGCAGGGTCGGCGGTTTCAACGGATCAACTTTCAGGAATTTACATTCATAGTCATCAGCAACATAACTCTTGGTGCAATGATCACAGAGCACCCTGACAAGTCTTTGCGCCAGCAAACCGATAATACTGTTACTCAGCAGATAAGGTTGAACACCCATATTTTCAAGGCGAGTTAGCGCTCCGATCGCTGTATTGGTATGTATAGTGGACAGCACCAGGTGCCCTGTGAGGCTCGCCTGAACGGAAACGTCCGCAGTTTCATAGTCACGAATTTCACCGACCATCACCACATCTGGATCCTGGCGGAGGATCGCCCTGAGACCCCTGGCAAATGTCATATCGGCTTTGGCATTGACCTGGGTTTGACCAATCCCTTCAACGTCATACTCGATTGGATCTTCCACTGTCAGGATGTTTCTGGTCCGGTCATTCAACTGATCAAGGCAGGCATACAATGTTGTGGATTTACCTGATCCGGTAGGACCCGTGACAAGAAGGATCCCGTGAGGCTTGCTGACAATGGTCTCCATCGCTTTCATATCTGCCGGGTTCATACCCAGATGCGCCAGATCTCTCCTGCCTTCCTGCTTATCAAGCAGGCGCATTACCACTCTTTCACCGTTGCTGGCAGGAATCGTAGAGACCCGCACGTCAACTTCCCTACCACCTACGCGGACAGATATTCGACCATCCTGTGGCAGCCTTTTTTCCGCGATATCCAGTTTCGCCATCACCTTGATTCTTGAAACTAACAATGGTGCCAGGGCGCGTCTTGGACTGACAACTTCCCGTAATATTCCATCTACCCGAAATCTAACGACAAGCCGGGTCTCGTAGGTTTCAATGTGTATGTCCGAAGCATCTACTTTAATTGCCTCGGTCAGCAGGCTGTTGATCAATTTGATAATCGGGGCATCATCTTCCTGTTCCAGCAAATCACCCGTTTCGGGAATCAGGTCCGCGATACTGCCGAGGTCCATTTCATCGCCCAGGTCCTCAATCATCTGCATGGCTTCGTCGGAATCATTCTGGTATGTGCTGGACAGATTGCGGTCAAAGGTCGGGATATCAACCTCTCGACATTCAAAAGCTGCGCCAGCGAATCTACGGACTTCAGCCAATGCTTCTGTTGTGAGGCCCGCTTTATAAAGGACCGAAAGTCCACTGTCCTCATCCGGCATCAGTATCACACCGTGACGTTTGGCAAATCCAAACGGCAGTCTCGGTACAGGTTTCTGCTCATCCATAACACTATTCATCTAGTTATTTAATAAAGCACTGTAACTTATTGTTTTATAAAGAACAATCTGCCAGAAATGCATGCATCATCAAGCGCTTTGACTATTCTATTGTAACGCAATGATTGAAACCTCCCCGACCATAAGTATCATTTATCACAATTATAGTTTTTTATTCAATCAGATGATTTACAACTACGCGCTCAGGGCTGTCGACCGGGAGGATAGCGGGTTAGAAAAATGAAGCTTAGCGACGTGGACCTGAACCTTTTTGTTGTATTCGATGCCATTTACACGGAAGGTAATCTCACTCGTGCCGGTGAAATCATTGGTATCACTCAGCCTGCTGTATCCAACTCCCTGGCCCGATTAAGAACACTGTTTGATGATCCACTTTTCGTGCGCACAGCAGAAGGCATGGTGCCAACGCCGGTGGCGCAAAACATTATTGGCTCTGTCAGGCAGGCCCTAGGACTAATCCGCTCAAGTGTTCAGGAAAGTGAGCGTTTTGATGCGGAGGTTTCTGACAAGCGGTTTCGCGTATCAATGACGGACCTGAACCAGGCAATTTTTCTACCCTGGCTGTTTGGAAAAGTGAAGCGCCAGGCCCCTTTAATATCTATTGACTGCTACCATGTACATCGCCGGGATATGAACATCGAACTCGCATCAGGGAACCTGGACCTGGCCGTGGATATCCCGCTGACCCCTGACCCACAGATAAAACAGGCGCCGCTATTCTCCCACCCATATGTGTGCGTAGTGCGCAGAGACCATGCACTGGTTAGAGAGAAGTTGGATATCAGTACCTACCTTTCACTAAAACACATCCACATTTCTTCACGTCGTGGCGGTCTTGGTCACGTGGACCTCTCGCTGGGCAAAATGGGCAAGAAGAGAAATATCGCACTTCGAACCCAACACTATCTTTCTACACCCCAACTTGTGTCCAGGACTGACCTGGCACTGACGGTACCAAGGATATTTGGCGATTTCTTGGTTAATAATGTTCCGGTCCGTTACCTTGATATCCCTTTCGAGGTTCCCAATCTGGAAACCCACTTGTACTGGCATGAGACGACCGATGAGGATCAGGCAAACCAGTGGATGCGAAGACTGCTTTTGACCTTACCCGGCAAACTACACACGTAGAAGATCATCCTGCGCGTAGCAAAAGGATATCGCAAAATAAATCTGACACCTTTTTTCTTTATGACATAATCGTGATATGAACTTTGTTGGAAGCCATATTCTCTCCGTCTCCCAGTTTGATCGACCGGCAGTCGAGAGAGTATTCGAAGTGGCAGACCAGATGCTTCCCTATGCGCACCGACAGCTAGTTACCCGCGTACTTGAAGGCGCAATACTCGGCAACATGTTTTTCGAACCCAGCACCCGGACACGGGTTAGTTTTGGGAGTGCATGGAATCTCCTTGGAGGCGAGGTCAGGGAGACAACTGAAATAAAGGCTTCCGCCATCGCTAAGGGTGAATCTTTCTACGATACTGCCCGGGTCCTCAGCGGCTACAGCGATATGATCGTTATGCGCCACCAGCAGGAAGGATCGGTCGATGAATTCGCGGCGGCGAGCAGGGTGCCTGTCATCAATGGTGGCGATGGCGCCAACGAACACCCGAGCCAAGCACTGCTCGACCTTTATACAATTCGCAAAGAAATGGCAGATCGTGGTAAAGGTATCGATGGCCTTCGCATCGCCCTGGTGGGTGATCTACGATATGGACGTGCAGTGCATTCCCTGTGCAAATTGTTGTCTCTATTTAACGATGTACACTTCACACTTGTCTCGCCACCAGAACTCAGTTTATCAAAAGATTACATCGATGGGATTAAAAGCGCCGGCCACGAAGTCGTTGAATCTGATGAGTTACATTCAGGCATTCGCCACGCGGATATCCTCTACGTAACAAGAACCCAGGAAGAGAGATTTCCAAGCCAGGAGGACGCGGACAGGTATAAGGGTCTATTCCGGTTGAACCAGTCAATCTACACAGAATATTGCGAACCCAATACAGTGATCATGCATCCCCTACCGAGGGACTCGCGGGGAAATGCAAATGAGCTGGACAATGACCTGAATGAAAATCCCAATCTGGCCATCTTCCGCCAGACTGACAACGGTGTGCTAATTAGGATGGCATTATTTGCCCTTATCCTCGACGTTGTCGACAGTGTGGAAACAACCACCACCAAGGTTAGCTGGTATACTGCGAAACGTTTTTAGCCAGAACATTCCAAAAAAAAACAGTGCACGTCCAATACGAAAACCTAAATTTTGGTTTCGATGAAACCATCAATCTGCTGCGGGATCAGGTCAATAGATTCGCTGCTGATGAAATCGCACCGCGAGCGGCTGAAATTGATTCCAGTAATGAATTTCCGAAAGACCTGTGGAAGAAAATGGGCGACATGGGACTGCTCGGTATTACCGTCTCTGAAGAATATGGCGGCGCGGGTCTTGGCTATCTCGCCCATTGCATCACCATGGAAGAACTGAGCCGCGCATCGGCATCGGTAGGTTTAAGTTACGGCGCTCACTCAAACCTCTGCGTCAACCAGATTTTCAGAAACGGCACGGATGAGCAAAAAAAACGGTATCTGCCCAGACTGGTTAGCGGCGAAGATATTGGCGCTCTGGCAATGAGCGAACACAATGCCGGTAGCGATGTGGTCAGCCTGCAACTTAAAGCAGATCAGGATGGAGACGACTTTATACTCAACGGTTCCAAAATGTGGATCACCAATGGACCTGACGCCGATACTTATGTCATCTACGCCAGGACCGGGCCTGAACCGGGACCCGGTGGTATCAGTACCTTTATCGTCGAAAGAGATACTCCTGGCTTCAGCCGTTCACCCAAACTCGACAAGCTGGGTATGCGTGGTTCGAATACCTGTGAACTCGTGTTCGAAGATTGCCGGGTTTCGGCGGCCAATATCCTTGGACGAAAAAACGAGGGCGTGAAAATCCTCATGAGTGGCCTGGATTTTGAACGCGTCGTATTGGCGGCAGGACCCGTCGGTATCATGCAGGCCTGTATGGATCTGGTTGTACCTTATATTCACGAGCGACAACAATTTGGCCAGTCCATCGGTGAATTTCAATTGGTGCAGGGTAAAATCGCCGATATGTACACGAAGATGAACGCGAGCCGTGCCTATCTCTACGCCGTCGCATCGGCCTGTGACCGCGATGAAACTACACGAAAGGATGCGGCTGGGGCCATCCTTTACTGCGCTGAAAACGCGACTCAAACAGCGCTTGATGCGATTCAACTGCTAGGTGGCAACGGTTACATCAATGATTATCCCAGCGGCCGCTTACTGCGCGATGCAAAACTCTACGAGATTGGCGCGGGTACTTCTGAAATTCGCCGTATGCTGATTGGTCGTGAGTTGTTCAACGAATCGCGCTGATAAGATCTGAACCAAATGGCAATTCTCCGATCAAAAATCAGCACCAGTTCACCTGAATTCAAATCCAACCAGGCTGATATGAGCGACCTCGTTAGCGATCTGCGGGAAAAGTTCGCGATTATCAGGCTGGGAGGATCAGAATCTTCGCGACAACGTCACGTGGATCGGGGAAAGTTGTTACCACGCGATCGTGTGGATCAACTCATTGATCCCGGGTCACCTTTCCTGGAATTGTCACAATTCGCGGCACACGATATGTACGACGGCGAATCGCCTTGCGGCAGTATCATTACCGGCGTGGGCCGCGTCTCCGGGTTGGAGTGCGTTATCGTGGCTAATGATGCCACTGTTAAAGGCGGCACCTATTATCCTGTTACTGTAAAAAAACATTTGCGAGCCCAGGCGATTGCGGACCAATGCCATTTGCCCTGTATTTATCTTGTAGATTCCGGTGGTGCAAACCTACCCCACCAGGATGAAATATTTGCGGACAGAAACCATTTCGGCAGGATTTTCTACAACCAGGCGATCATGTCGTCACGAGGGATCCCACAGATAGCAGCGGTAATGGGGTCCTGTACTGCCGGTGGCGCCTATGTCCCTGCCATGGCGGACGAGAGCATCATCGTTAAGGACCAGGGAACCATCTTTCTCGCTGGACCTCCCCTGGTAAAAGCCGCCACAGGTGAAGTTGTATCTGCAGAAGCATTGGGTGGTGGTGATGTTCATACCAGAATTTCCGGTGTTGCCGATCATCTCGCCGACGATGACATCCACGCGCTTCAAATCATCCGGTCAATCATTGCAAATCTCAATCGCAAGAAGCCGGAACAACTTGCCATCGAAAAAACCAGGGAGCCGCTGTACGATCCAGCAGAAATCTATGTCATCGTATCAACTGATCTGGCCAAACCCTACGATGTCAGGGAAGTGATTGCGAGACTGGTAGATGCTTCGGAACTTGATGAATTCAAAACCAATTTCGGTGTGACCCTGGTCTGTGGTTTCGCACACATTCACGGCATTCCAGTTGGCATCCTCGCTAACAACGGCATCTTGTTTTCAGAATCGGCGCAAAAAGGTGCTCACTTTATTGAGCTTTGTTGCCAGCGAAAAATCCCCCTGCTCTTCCTGCAAAACGTAATGGGATTCATGGTCGGCGAGAAATATGAAACTGAGGGTATAGCCAAGCATGGTGCCAAAATGGTGACGGCGGTTGCCTGCGCCAACGTTCCCAAACTTTCCCTCATTATCGGCGGCAGTTTTGGCGCTGGGAACTATGGTATGTGTGGTCGTGCCTACGATCCCAATTTTCTCTGGATGTGGCCAAACGCACGTGTATCTGTCATGGGCGGCCAGCAGGCGGCTGATGTGTTGGCACAAGTCACCGAAGACAATATGCAACGAGCGGGAAAGAGTTGGAAAAAAGGAGAGCGAAAGAAATTCCAGGACCCCATCATTGAGCAATACGAAACTCAGGGACATCCCTACTATGCGAGTGCTCGTCTTTGGGATGATGGCATCCTGGACCCTGCAGAATCACGAACGATAATTGGCCTTGCGCTGTCCGCCTGCCTGAACAAACCTATAGGCGACACCAGATTTGGCGTCTTCAGGATGTAATGTCAATTTCCGGACTGGAACTAGCTAGTTCTTATCCAGATTTGGGCATCGAAGGGGCTAGTTCCTTCGTAAGTGGTTATTTTCACTATCAAAGAGTTTTGGAGTTTTATGATTATTGTTCGAGTTAGTCAGGTTCCAGGCAGGAACTAGCTAGTGCTTATCCAGATTTGGGCATCGAAGGGGCTAGTTCCTTCGTAAGTGGTTGTTTTTACTATCAAAGAGTTTTGGAGTTTTATGATTATTGTTCGAGTTAGTCAGGTTCCAGGTAGGAACTAGCTAGATGAACATCACCAGACTGCTAATCGCGAACCGCGGTGAAATTGCAGTGCGCATTATGCAAACGGCGCACAAACTTGATATCGAAGCCATCGCCGTTTATTCCACTGTAGATGCCGATGCCTTGCACGTAAAAACTGCCGATCATGCTTTTTTAATCGGCAATGCACCTGCCAAGGACAGCTACCTGAACATGGATAGAATTCTGCAGGCAGCATCCGATTCAAAAGCAGATGCCATTCATCCAGGCTACGGATTCCTGGCTGAAAACCCGGAATTTGCTGACAGGTGCGGAAAGGCGGGGATTATTTTCATTGGCCCAACCGTTAAAGCGATTAAATCAATGGGACTTAAGGGCGTCGCCAAAACAAAAATGCGAGATGCCGGTGTTCCTGTCCTGCCAGGTATCGACAAAGTAAACGACAAAACTATAGAAGGACAATTAGAGGACATCGGATACCCTGTGCTGGTGAAGCCTGAAGCAGGTGGCGGCGGCAAAGGAATGAAGATCGTTCGTGAACCTGAACAGCTCATGGAAGCCATTCAGTCAGCGAAAAGGGAAGCACTTTCCGCGTTTGGTAACGACACATTAATAGTTGAAAAGTATCTCGAACATCCTCGGCATATCGAAATTCAGATATTTGCAGACCAACACGGTAACTGCGTCCACCTGAATGAACGTGACTGTTCGTTGCAGCGTCGACACCAGAAAATCATCGAAGAAGCGCCTGCTCCCAATTTTCCTGATAGCCTCCGCCAACAAATGGGCAAGGCTGCGGTATGTGCCGCGACTGCCATCGACTATGTAGGCGCGGGCACGGTAGAATTCCTGTTGGCGGGCGACGGAAAATTCTATTTCATGGAAATGAACACCCGTCTGCAGGTTGAACATGGCGTCACTGAAATGATCACAGGACTTGATCTAGTCGAATGGCAACTCAAAATCGCTGCCGGAGAACACCTGCCACTATCCCAGGACGATATTGGAATTAAAGGCCACGCGGTGGAAGTCAGGATATACGCCGAGGACCCACTCAATGAATTCCTGCCTGCCAGTGGAAAAATTGAACATCTGGAACTTCCCAATGGCGTACGAACCGACAACGGTGTCGCCGCGGGAGACATTATTGGCGTTCATTACGATCCGATGATGATGAAAATCATCGCGAGAAGTAGTTCGCGCGATGAAGCGATCAGCCAGCTCGGTGACGCCCTTGCCTCTCTAAAGATTGCAGGCGTCAAAACCAATCGTGATTTCCTG
>JAPUGI010000194.1 GCA_027292925.1 Gammaproteobacteria bacterium | reverse complement strand
TGGTGCGATATACAAGCGCTGAATCCACACTCACAATCTCCATGGAATGGGTTCGCGCTATGTCAATTGCCTGATCCGATTTACCACTGGCGGGTGGACCAGTGATAACGATGGCATTAAGTTTCATGGATTATTTATCTTCCCCGCAGGAACAGACTATCCAACTCTGCAACAGATAATTCAGACCAGGTGGGTCGTCCGTGATTGCACTGTCCACTTCGCTCGGTATCTTCCATGTCACGCAACAGGGCATTCATTTCCGGGATGGTCAGTCTCCGGTTCGCGCGCACGGAACCATGACAAGCCATGGTTGACAGAATTTCATCCATATGGGCTTGAATACGTAACGTCGAGCCATATTCGAGAAAATCAGATAACACATCTCGTACCAACTGCTCTGCATTACTTCGGCTTAACAATGCCGGAATCCCTCTCACTAAAAGCGACTCTTCAGAGGCTAGCTGTATATCGAACCCTAGTTCCTCGAAATGGACGGCATATTCTTCCACAAGGCTGCCTTCTTTCTCGCTGATAGCAACTGATATCGGTACCAATAGCGGTTGTGTCTTCACCCCTTCCGCTGCGCTTGCATTCTTCATTCGCTCATAGGTTATCCGTTCGTGGGCAGCATGCATATCCACCAACACCAACCCACGGGCATTTTCGGCCAGGATATAGATGCCGTGAAGCTGTGCCAGTGCATAGCCCAACGGAGGCATAGTCTCATCGTCAGACAGACTTTGAAACGAACCTGACGTTTCATAGGCCAGCGGTTCCTTCCCAAGAACGTGTCCGTAGTGCTGTGCCTGTTCTGAAATTCCACGACCACCAACACCGGCACTTCCTACACCAGCTCTTTGAAACATGATGTTACTTTGAGTTGGTGGCGCGCCCAATTCCGCGCCTGAAGATAAAGGTCTTGAATATAAAGGGGTTGATTGTACAGGTATCTGGCCTTCAGGCCGGACATCTGCCAACACATGGTGGATGGTACGGAAAATAAAGTCATGTACCTCGCGACTTTCCCGGAAACGAACTTCATTCTTGGTGGGGTGAACATTTACATCCACCAAGGACGGATCCAATGATAAAAACAACGCAAATACGGGATTACGTCCGTGATAGAGGACATCTGAATACGCTTGTTTCACCGCATGTGTCACTAACTTATCACTGATGGTTCGGCCATTAACAAAGAAGTATTGCTGGTCCGCCTGGCTACGGGAATAAGTCGGCAAACCGATCCAGCCTTTTAACTGCAAACCGTGTTTTTCCTCTTCGAAGTAAAGCGCGTTCTCAACAAAAGCCTTGCCGAACACTGAAGAAATCCTGCGATCCAGTTCAGCATCTGATTGGCAGGCGGGGTATTGTCTTAAGGTTTTGCCATTGTGAGTCAGGCCAAATGCGACTTCCGGATGACTCAGGCTCATCTTGCGAACAATATCCTCAATCCGTTGCAGCTCGGTTCGCTCCGTGCGCAAAAACTTCCGCCGCGCTGGTGTGTTGAAGAAGAGATCTTTCACCTCAACAGTAGAGCCCCTGGGGTGTGGTGCGGGTGACAATTCTGCTGACATTCCTTCTCCAGTCACCGTAATCTTCCAACCGCTGCGCTTGTCATCAGAGGCATTGCTCGTCAGGTTGAGCCTGGAAACCGAAGCAATACTGGCCAGTGCTTCACCACGAAATCCCAACGTGGAAACAGCTTCAAGATCGATGACTTCAGCAATCTTACTGGTTGCATGACGACTCAGCGCCAACTGCAGGTCGTCCTTGAATATCCCGCTGCCATCATCACGAACCCTGATCAGCCGGGTTCCTCCAGCCTCAAGCGCTATGTCAATCCGGCGGCTCTGTGAATCAAGTGAATTCTCGAGCAATTCCTTCACCACCGAGGCAGGTCGTTCAACGACCTCGCCAGCAGCAATCTGGTTTGCGAGTCTGTTACTCAGTTGTTTAATTCGTTTCATGAATCTTTCAATTTCAGGACGTCGGAATTTTCAGAATCTGCCCTATCCTGATTGTATTGCCACGCAAACCATTGACCTTCTTGAGATTCTTAAAACTGACTCGATACTTGGATGCGATTTCTGACAGGGTGTCACCACTGACGATTATATACGTCACCAGTTTGTCATTACCGCCCTGTTTTTTCCATGCCAGGAAAGAACCCCCGGGAGGATTTTCCTGCATATAGGAGGTTACACCTTCAAAAATAGCTTTCGCCATCTTCTGCTGGTGAGAATTGGATCTTAGTTTCCTCGCCTCACTGGGATTAGAAATAAAACCGGTTTCAATCAGCAAAGACGGGATATCAGGTGATTTCAACACCAGGAAGGTTGCTTGTTCCACATGTTTCTTATGCAATTTGTTCACCCTGGAAATAGCCCCCAGAACACTTTCCCCCATTTCCAGGCTGGCGCTCAGACTGGCGGTCATGGATAAATCCAATAATACGCCGGCTAATAAATCATCTTTATCATCCAGGCTCACGCCGCTTACGCCGCCTATAAGGTCAGCCCGGTTTTCCTTTTCAGCCAACCACCTGGCGGCTTCGCTGGTTGCACCTTGTTGGGATATTGCATATATGGAGGCGCCGCTTGCCTCTGCCGTCTTGAACGCATCGGCATGAATTGAGAGAAAAATGTCCGCCTGGCTTTCACGGGCAATTTCCATTCGCTTACGATGAGCAACGTAATAGTCGCCTTTTCGGGTCAGAATACTCCTAAATCCGGTTTCCTTTTCAAACAGCCTGTTTAATTTGTTGGCAATGGAAAGTACGATTTTCTTTTCCAGCAGCTTCCCGTGACCTATCGCGCCAGGATCATCCCCTCCGTGGCCGGCATCAATGGCAACAACAACATCACGCATCTGTCTCGCTATTCGATCAGCTTTTTGAACTACTGGCGCCAGTTGCTGATCGTTAGTGTAGAGATCAATCACCAGCCGATCGCCGTACTGCATGATTGGTTTTAGCACGAAACTTCTGGGTTTTACCTCGGTGGAAAGATCTAACACGACACGCAGATCCTGGCCGTTGCGACTGGAACTCCTCATGGCCAGGATCGGCGTGCCCTTTAAGTTCACCTTCCGCAATGACTTCAACAGCTTTGCATCATTAATATCGATAACCAGTCTTTGTGGATTCGACAGGGAAAAGATTTTATGTTCCACCGGTTGTTCAAGATCAAATACGATGCGCGTTCTTTCCGGAGATGGCCGGACCCGGACACTTTCAATCGTGGTTAGCCCGGCAGAAACCGGAAACCCGATCAACAGCAGGAAAATCAGGGGAAGGGATGCCAACACCCACCGAAACGGTTTGGTAACTGCAAACAACTGATGAACCAAAATCATCTAAGATCGTTATCCAGAGAGCCTCTGTTTTAGATTCTCTAACACTTCACTACCAAAAACGGATCTGGCTGTAAGGCGAGCACACCGGGATCTGTCCATAATCCGCAATTCCACGTCGAGATCGCTCGCCGGTAAAGTATCCTTGGCTTTCTCCGGCCACTCCACCAGACAAAGGTTTTGATCACCAAAATAGTCATCAACGCCAATATATTCTAACTCGTCAGGATCATTTAGTCTGTATAGATCAAAATGATAAACCTGACCCCCTACGAAGTTATAGGGTTCAACCAGCGTAAACGTAGGACTTTTAACAGCACCCGCGTAACCCATGGCCCGCAAGATACCTCTGCACAACGTAGTTTTACCGGCACCAAGGCTACCCTGCAGATAGACCCGGCCCCGGCCCCCAAGACAGTAGGAAAGCTTCTCGCCAAAGCTAATCGTGTCTCGTTCAGTCTCCAGCGCTACATCTAACCAATCTTTCATGAGTTGCGATCAGGCATTGACTAGTCGGCGGATGGCAGAAATCACATCGGTTGCAATGAGACCTCTTTCTCCTTCATTTTCAGCAGCAATATCACCAGCCCTGGCATGAAGAGTCGCGCCATAAGTTGCTGCCTCATAGCTGCTATATCCCTGTGCCAACAACGCGCCGATGACTCCACTTAGTACATCCCCCATGCCTGCCGTTGCCATCCCAGGGTTACCAAACGGGCAAAGGGAAAGCTCATTCCCATCGCTTACAAGGGTACCGATACCTTTTAACAGAACGACGCCACCGTACTTTTGCTGTAGGGCTTGCGTCGCAGCGAAGCGATCCTCCTGAATACCAGCTCCGGCTAACAACGTGGACGCCTCTCCGGGATGAGGCGTGAGTACCCAGTGTTCTCTTGTTATTTCCTGGGTTGCCAGAATATTCAGCCCATCCGCATCAACCACCACCGGTAATTGTGAGTCCAGCGCTGCTGCCAGTAGTTCCCTGGACCAATCACAATGACCGAGACCTGGTCCAACCACCAGCGCTGTTGCTTTCTCGAGTAACGATTGCAACTGATCCTTATTGTCTACCCCTTTCACCATTATTTCAGGTCGGCGTGCTAATAACGCAGTGACGTTCTCGGGTCTTGTGGCGACACTGACCAGCCCAGCTCCGGTACGTAGGGCGGCCTCACTACTCAAAATGACCGCACCACCCAAACCATGATCGCCACCGATCACAAGTACATGTCCATGAGTTGTTTTGTAGGAGTTCTTGCGCCTCGTCGGAAAATCCGGGGCAGCCAGCATAGTGACTGGTTTAAACTTCTGGCTTCCATATAGATCTTCAGGAACTTCAAGCGAATGAAAAACAACCCTACCTGCATAATCGGGACCATCATTGGTAAATAGCCCCCTTTTCTTACCTATAAATGTCACCGTTATATCAGCGGTGACAGCGCAGCCTAAAACACTACCGGTATCCGCACATAGCCCAGAAGGAATATCAACTGACAACACCGGCTTGTTACTGCTGTTTATTAGTTGAATTGCGTCGACATAGTTTTCCCGAACTGCACCGGTTAACCCTGTGCCCAACAGAGCATCAACTACAAGATCTCCCTGGATCTGAAAATTTTCCGATTCGAGCCTCGCCCGGCTCGTCTCACAATAGTGATAGGACGCTTTGGCATCTGCTCCCAACTTTCCTGGATCACCAATCACTATGACCTGAACGTTGTGACCTTTTTCTGCCAACATTCCTGCAATGATGTATCCATCGCCCGCATTGTTGCCACTGCCACAAAATACCGTGACCTCGCCAATTTTCGGGTAACTGGCGGTAATTTCTTTTACGCAGGCATCCGCTGCTCGACGCATAAGCATTAAGCCTGAGATCTTGAAATCCTCAATGGCAATACGATCCAGCTCTCTTACCTGGGCGGCCGAATACAGATACTGTTCCTTCACTCGCTACCTCGATTGCAGACGGTTATGCTGAATTATAAGGTATAGCCTGCATATTTCGCGAAGACGGCGGGTAGCGGCAATAAATAGAGCGTCGGGGTGGTTCTTTGTCAAAACGCCCGTGGCGGTTCTTTGTAAAGCGCCCGCGGCGGTTCTTTTGCGAATTGGCTTAACAACACTGGAAAGTAATGACAGATCTCCTCTACACAGACCTTGCAAAACTCATTCAAACCTGGGGGGTTGACCTGGGGTTTCAGCAAATTGGAATTACAGATACAGAGCCAGGTAAACATGAGCATCACCTGAAGCGATGGTTGGAACAGGGCTTCCAGGGTGAAATGAAGTATATGTCACAACATGGGATCAAACGCAGCAGGCCTGCCGAGCTTATTCCTGGCACCCTCCGTGTAATCAGCGTGCGCATGGACTACCTACCTCGCGACGACAAGATCCTTGAAACACTGGGCGCCCGACAAATCGGCTATGTTTCGAGGTATGCACTGGGTCGCGACTATCACAAGGTATTACGATCCAGACTCAAGAAACTGGAAGACAAAATCGAATCGTTTCTCGTTGACCATGGCATCGAGGGGTTTGCAGCCAGGGTATTTACAGACAGCGCCCCGGTACTTGAAAAAGCCCTGGCGGAGAAATCAGGCCTAGGGTGGATCGGCAAGAATACTTTACTCTTAAACAAGGAAGCGGGTTCCTGGTTTTTCCTTGGAGAAATTTTTACCAATATCCCGCTGCCAATCAATCAGCACGAAGTTACCAATCGCTGCGGTTCATGTAGAGCCTGTATGGATATCTGCCCAACTCATGCAATCGTGGCTCCCTACCAACTCGACGCACGATTGTGTATTTCCTACCAGACAATTGAAAACAGGGGTGATATTCCAGAAAAGCTTCGTTCGCTCATGGGTAACAGAATATTCGGATGTGACGATTGTCAGGTTGTTTGCCCATGGAATCGTTATGCAAGTGCAACCGGCGAGGGGGATTTTAGCCCGCGACATGGCCTCGAAGACAGTGAGCTACTTCAGCTTTTCGCCTGGAGTGAAGATGAGTTTCTTAAGAAGACGGAAGGATCAGCTATTCGAAGGACAGGCTATTCGGGATGGCTGCGTAATATCAGTGTAGCACTAGGGAATGCAGACTATGACCCATCGATATTGACTGCACTTGAACAAAAACTTGATAAGGTCAACGAGATGGTTGCCGGTCACATAGAATGGGCGATCATCCAGCAACGCGCTAAGTTTACTCAGACGACTTGAGGAAGTGTTCCTTGTAGTACACTAATTCTTCAATCGATTCCTTTATATCATCAAGGGCTCGATGCGCGCCTATCTTGTGTATGTTGGAAGCGAGATCCGGACGCCACCTGACTGCTAATTCTTTCACCGTGCTAACATCCAGGTTTCGATAGTGCAAAAACTGCTCCAGTTTTGGCATGTACCTAGCGAGGAAACGGCGATCCTGCCCGATGCTGTTGCCACACAGCGGAGATTTCCCTTCGTCAACATACCTCGCGACAAACTCGATCGTAATCTGCTCTGCCTCCAATTCTGTTACACCTTCTGTCCGGACCCTTTCCAACAAACCGGAGTTTGTATGGTGCTCAGTATTCCACTCATCCATATTGGCTAACAGCGTCTCACTTTGCTTCACTATCGCTACCGGTCCTTCCGCAAGTATGGTCAGGTTAGAATCAGTAATGATCGTCGCTATCTCCAGGATCCTTTCGGATTCCGGATCCAGTCCTGTCATTTCCAAATCCATCCAGACCAGGTTTTCGGAATAATTTCCCATAGCGAAGATTTTACAGGGGTGATGAAAGTACCCATGTTAACTGAAAATCATCGGAGAGAACCATGCGGTCAGTCGTGTTTTGTAAACTGAAAGTAAGTTCGGCTTGAGGTTGCGATTAGCTGCCAGACTAATGGTGTACAATCGAACCGTCTAACATCGCGCGCTGATCCAATTCATGCTTCCCCTGATAATGGAACCCGAAGAATTCGAGAGTCATCTCGATGATCAAAACCTGCTCCTTATTGATCTATGTCTACTGCAAAACTATTCAATCAGGCACCTGCCTGGTGCAATCCATGTATCGCGCGCTGACCTGGTCTCAGGTATTAAACCTGCGACGGGTAAATTGCCTGATATCCAACGACTGAATTCACTTTTTTCCTCCATCGGTTACGACAAAGACAGGCAAATTGTGGCTTACGATGATGAAGGAGGCGGCTGCGCAGGTCGGTTTATCTGGACACTGGATGTGATTGGTCATTCGAAAAGCAGCTATGTCAATGGCGGGCTTCTCTCCTGGAGAGCAGCAAAACTACCGCTTACCAGCGAACTACCGATGATCACGCCCACCGACGTCAATCTGGAGATAGATTGCACATTCATTGCCGAAATGAAAGATGTACTCGCAGGCATTGAAGATCCCGACATCCTGATATGGGATGCCAGATCAGCCGAAGAATATAAAGGCACCAGGGTTTTTGCGAATCGAGGAGGTCACATTCCCGGCGCCATCAACCTGGACTGGCTGGACACCATGGATCGCCAGAACAATCTAAAGCTGATGCCTCAAATGCAAGCGCTACTGGATTCACATGGCATTACCCAAGACAAGTCCATCATAACCCATTGCCAGACCCATCATAGATCCGGTTTAACTTACCTCATCGGCAAAATGCTCGGTTACGACATTCGCGCCTACCACGGATCCTGGTCAGAATGGGGTAATGATCCAGATACACCAATCGAAACCTGATGCACAAGTTATTCATCTACATTCAGCGCATTGTTCCCCACCACGCGCTCTCCAGGCTCATTGGATTCTTAGCAGATTCGAGGTTGCCATGGTTCAAAAATTTGTGTATCGATACATTCATCAACGTATTCCACGTAGATATGCAGGATTCAGCTCGAAAAAAGTCTTCTGACTTTGCAAACTTTAACGACTTTTTTACAAGGGAGTTATCCGCAGGTGCCAGAACTATCAACGGCAATATTACCTGTCCTGCCGATGGAACGGTTTCCGCTGTAGGAAAAATAGAACACAACCAGATTTTCCAGGCAAAGGAGTTGACTTATTCGCTGGAAAAACTACTCGCCTCGGACAACGTCACCGGCTTTATTGATGGCAGTTTTATTACTATCTACCTCGCCCCCAACAATTATCATCGGGTGCACTTCCCAACTGACGCAAGTTTACAATCATCAAGGTATGTTCCCGGAAAACTGTTCTCGGTAAACCAGGTCACAACCAATAAGGTGCACGATCTGTTTGCAGACAATGAACGTCTCATTTGCGATACAACCACCAACGAGGGATCTGTATCCATTATCATGATTGGCGCCATGATAGTTGCGGGCATCAAAACAACCTGGCGAGCGAGCGCATACCCGGCTGCCAAATTTCATTCCGAAACTTTCGATATTCCGCGGCAATATCAAAAGGGTGATGAGCTGGGTCAATTCCATCTTGGCTCAACCGTTATCCTGCTGTTCCAGCAACATGTCAGCTGGCGAGTACAAGCCGGAGACTCAGTCTGCTTTGGCGATTCACTGGCCTAGCTAGCCCAGCCCAGAAAATTCTTTATTCACTATTACGTGCGCTAGGATTGTTATCTCCTCCTGAGATTGTTCGGGTCACCGTGCCGGGTGTCCCTGGATATTAGAGAGAGTTACTTATTTCGACTTCACAAATTACAACGGGGTGAATACGCTAGATACGATCACTGGTAAACGTCATCACCTCGGATAAGCTGTTCTTACCGAGCAAAACCATTAACAACCGATCAACTCCAAGCGCAATACCAGAACATTCAGGCATGTCGCCGAGTGCGTCCAGCAATTGCCCGTCCGGTTCCACAATTTCCAGCCCCCGAACAGCGCGCAGCTTGTTGTTTCGGTTCATTCGGATTTTGAGTTCGTCAGCATCGCCAAGCTCCAGATAACCATTTGCCAGTTCCATGGCGTTCACAAAAACTTCAAACCGTTTGGCAACCGTATTTCCGTTGCCTTCACCCAGTTGAGCAAGAGCTACCTGGCAGGCGGGGTAATCATACACAATAGTTGGTTTGAGGAGGGTTGGTTCGATGACAAACGAAAACAGCAGGTCCAGGTAATCGGACAAGGTACCATCATCATCGTGGTCAACGATATGCCCGCAATCGATGATCGCCATCTCAGTCAGCTTCCTGAGTTCCCTCGTCGAAGCGTCGTGAGGATCAATATCAAAGTGCTCGAGAAACAGGTCTTTGTATGCTACACGAGGCAGTTGACGAAAGTCATATTCCTTAACCCCCAGGCAATCCGCGACGAAACAAAGCATCTGTTCAACGTCTGTCATTAAATCCGCCAGAGAGTATCCAACTCGATACCATTCCAACATCATGAACTCCACGCTGTGGTATCGCCCCCGCTCACCACCGCGGTAGGCAGGGCAGATCTGATATATACTGCCACTCCCGGATGCAAGTAACCGCTTCATGGCGTATTCAGGCGAAGTTTGCAGGTAGTAGGACTGATTTTCGTGCCGTAATTTCAGGTTCTGAAGTTGACTGTCGGTCACTCCTCTTGAGCCAAGCGTTGGTGTGGTTACTTCCAGGACTTCCTGCTGGTAAAAGTATTCGCGTGTGGCACGTAACAATTTTCCCCGGGCCAGCAATACGCTCCTGCCTGACCCTGTTTTCGAGCTCTCCATGAGGTCAGGTTTTTACCCTGTTCTGGTACGCTCCCGAGCGAGTATCGACCCTGACGACCTCACCCACGTTGATAAATAACGGCACTTTGACAATGGCACCAGTACTTAAGGTTGCGGGTTTTGAACCGCCACTTGCAGTGTCGCCCTTGAGGCCGGGGTCAGTATCAGTTACTTCCAGTTCCACGAAATTCTGCGGGGCCACGGAAATCGGTATGTCATTCCACAAGGTCACATTGCAACGATCTGTCGCTTTTAACCATTGCACACAATCTTTAACCGCGGCCCTGTCCGCCCCAAGTTGTTCATAGCTGCCATCGGTTTTCATAAACTACCAGTATTCACCATCCCCATAGAGATACTCCATTTCATACTCCATGACATCAGCTGC
>JAPUGI010000193.1 GCA_027292925.1 Gammaproteobacteria bacterium | reverse complement strand
ATCGGCGTCAGGTACATGTTGCTGGTACAGATCGATGTAGTCAGTCCCGAGTCGCCGCAGACTGGCGTCAACGGCATTGAATATGTACCGCCGTGACCCGCCCTCCATCAAATCACCCTCCCCCATGGGACTGGCGTATTTCGTGGCTATGATTACCTGGCTCCTGTTTTTACCCCGCAGGGCTTTGCCAAGATATTCCTCTGACAAACCATTCGGCCCATATACATCCGCTGTGTCAAAAAAGTTAATCCCGACCTCCAGTGCCGAATCAACCACATCAGCAGTGGTCGCCTCATCACAACGCCTGCCAAAGTTGTTACAACCAATCCCTACGATTGACACTTTTAGACCTGACGGTCCGAGAGTCCTGTACTCCATTCGCGCTTCCTGACTGTTGAATTCTTGAAGGTTACGGTTTTCTCACAACCACTGCAAAGCCTTGCACCAGTATCTCGATTGCGGTAACTTTCGCTCCTTGCCATTCGAGAAGCCCAGCATTGCTGGTCTTTTTTTTTTGGATTGCAAAATGAGACACGTAGCCAACCTCAAAGACCTGTCTGCCACAGATATCCAGGACATCCTGGCAAAAGCCGCCGAGATCAAAGAAAGCCCGGGGGACTTCCGCAGCATGCTGGCCCATGAATCCCTGGCGATGATTTTTCAGAAAACCAGCACCCGTACCCGTGTCTCCTTTGAAGTCGCCATGACGGAACTGGGCGGTCACGGAATTTATGTAGACTGGGCATCGTCCAATTTCGTGTTGTCCGGAATTGAATATGAAACCGAATACCTGTCACGTAATGTAAGCTGCATCATGGCGCGTCTGTTGCACCACAGTGATCTGTTGAAGATCATATCTGGCAGTCAGGTCCCGGTTATCAACGGCTGCTGTGAGAAATTTCATCCGTGCCAGGCATTGACCGACATACTCACCATGCAGGAAAACTACGAAGGTGACATCAAAGATGCTCACCTGGTATTCGTGGGTGTACAAAACAACGTGTCCAATTCACTTTCCCTTATCTGCGACAAACTGGATATTCAATTGACGTTGGCAACACCGGAACAGGATGATAATGGAGAAAGCCAGGATGCAGACGTTCGCGAAATTATCAAAACATCAACCCATGTGAATCACACCACCGATGTGAAAGCAGCAGTCCAGGACGCGGATTTCGTCTACACCGATACCTGGATTGATATGCAATATTTCATCAATCCTGATAATGCCGAGGAAAACGAGGCGACCCTGAAAAAAATGCTGCCCTACCAGATCAACAAGGATCTTGTTGAAGGATCAATTTGTAAAATCATGCATGACATGCCCATTCATGATAATTACGAGATCACGCCAGAAATGGTCCGCGACCCGCGCTCCATTATTTTCGCCCAGGCTGCGAACCGCCTGCATGCGCAAAAAGGATTATTGTGGTGGGTCTATCACGAAGCAGGTAACCTATAGCGACTCCAATTTTAGTTGTCACTATGTCCCACTACCTTATTGCAAAGATCGACATCGTTGATCGGGAAGAGTACAGCCTCTATGAGGCTGGATTCATGGAAATATTCTCGAAGCACAATGGCCAGCTACTCGCCGCTGATGAAGATGTAAAACTGCTTGAAGGTGAATGGCCTGCAACACGTACTGTGCTGATTGAATTTCCCTCTGAAGAAGATGCCATGACCTGGTATTCCTCAGATGAGTATCAGCAACTGGCTAAACACCGGTTTGCCTCAAGTGAAGGAAATGTCATTCTCATCAAGGGGTTGAGCTAGGGAGCCTCTGACCAATTGTTGATGTAACAATTCAACCCAATGCATAACCGGGACATTCGCCCCGGACTGCAAGTGCAACTGGCAACCAATGTTGGCAGTGACGATTACATCGGGCGAGTTCTCCTGTAGGGCAGACAATTTCCCCTTCAATAATTGAGTGGAAAGATCTGGCTGCAGGATTGAGTAGGTACCCGCTGAACCACAACAGAGATGACTCTCCCGGCTTTTCGAGATAGTGATACCGGAATTCTCCAGGATACGTTCAATCTCACCATCGATGGATTGTCCATGCTGGAGGGTGCAAGGCGTATGGACGGCCACATGGACAGAAGTACAGGAGAATTCAAACTTGCCTAACAATTCCGATACGTCCACAACCTTATCGATGATTTGTCTCGACTTGTCGGCATATTCCGGATCTTCTGACAGATAGATTGGATATTCCTTTATGGTGACGCCACAACCACTGGCGGAAGATACAATGTAGTCAATCTCCGAAAGGCGCTCAAAAAGTTTATCCACCAGATCGCGCATGCGCCTGCGCCCTTCATTATGGGCGGACAAATGATAGTCCAGCGCGCCACAGCAGCCTTCGTCCGGCATGGTTAGTGTCGCAACACCTTTATCGTTAAGCAATTGCTCTATTACGCGAATGACATTGGGCGTAGCAGCACTTTGCACGCAACCTTGCAATAACAACACACGCATCCTGGGGGATTCAAGTTCCCTGGCAACCAGGCGTAGATATTTTTGCTTTGGTGGAATTTTCCTGGCCACAACCTGCGGCATTACCGGGGATAAGAATTGCCCCAGTTTCAACAATGGTCTGAATAAATATCCACGAGGAATTACCAGCCTCAATAAGAAAGATAACAGGCGGTCCAACATCGGTCTCTTGGATCTCGTCACTATCAATTCCCTGCCGATATCCAATAACCTGCCGTACTGAACACCGGAGGGGCAAGTGGTTTCACAAGCACGGCAAGTCAAACACCTGTCCAGATGCTGGACTGAACGCTCATCAATGGCATCGTCCTCAAGCAAGTTTTTGATCAGGTAAATTCTTCCGCGGGGACCATCAAGTTCGTCCCCCAACAGTTGATATGTGGGGCAGGTTGCCGTGCAGAAACCACAGTGGACACAAGTTCGCAGAATACTGTTCGCCTCCTTTACCATCGGCAGATCGATCAGCGCTGAATGAATATTGGTCTGCATCAGAATTCCCGGTACATTCTGCCCGGGTTGAATATTCTCTCCGGGTCAAACTGCTGCTTCAGCCTTCGATGAATTCCTGCCACGGGCTCAATGAGTGGGTGGAAAATATCTAATCCCGAATCCAGCGAGTCATATTTCATCAGGGTGGCGTGACCTTCGCACGCAAGGACTGCCCTCGGACTTACCTCCGGTTCAACAACCCAGCGCAGGCCACCTCCCCAATCAACAAGTGCCGCTTCCTCCAGCAACGACGATGAACCGGGTGCAACACTCACGCGCCAAAGCTGTCTTGCATTGACAAAAAGCTCGAGGTTATTCAGCTGATCCCAATAAGAGTTTTCCGCCTCTTCTGCTTCCAGTTCCTTCAGTGCTGCTTTTACCGCCGTTTCACTGCCGGAGACGCGAAAGCGGAGTTCGCCATTCTCATGGGCAGCCGCGCTGATGGGGATATTACGATTCATCGATTGCAGCAGTGCCTGGAATCCATGGCGTGCGACCGGAATTGTTCGGGTAAGCTCCAATTCCGGTGCTGGCAACACCTTTAGACTCACATCCAGAATAACCCCGAGGGTTCCCAGGGCCCCGGTCACCAACCTGGATACATCATAGCCCGCGACATTCTTCATCACCTGACCACCGAAGGAGAGGACCTCTGCCTGCCCGGTAATCAATGTTACTCCCAGGACGAAATCCCGCACCGACCCGGCATAGGGCCGCCGGGGACCAGATAGCGCGCTGGCTATGACACCGCCCATGGTAGCAATGCCGCCAAAATCAGGCGGCTCAAACGCCAACATCTGGCTGTTATCCTCAAGCAGTTGATTGACTTCAGACAATGCGGTACCCGCCCGCACATGGATGACGAGTTCATCCGGGGAATAATCAATAACACCCTGATGGCCAATCATGTGCAGCCGCTGCAGATCAATGGGCTGAGGGTAACCATAGAATCCCTTGCTGCCACCACCTTCAATCACCAGTGGAGATCTAACGCGTATCGCTTCCTTCACCTGCTCGACCAACGATTCAGTGATGTCATTCGACAACATCAAAACCGGTCCAGCTGCGGGAATTTTTGTTTTCCACGGTGAACATGCATGGCCCCGAATTCAGCGCATCGATGCAGTGTCGGCACGGCTTTACCCGGATTGAGGATCGAGTTTTCGTCAAAAGCAGCTTTAACACCATGAAACAGTAAAAGTTCCGC
>JAPUGI010000192.1 GCA_027292925.1 Gammaproteobacteria bacterium | reverse complement strand
GGCTTCCCGGGCACTTTATTCTCCAAGAATTTCGACCAACCATTTCATTTTTCAAGATGAAGAAAAAACAATTCCGCAGCTCAACCAACTAATCCAGAAAAACAAGCTTTTTGCATACTTTGTTATCGGTCCGGACCCGGTAAAAAGCAACTCGGGTTCCCGCTACGTATCCAATAACCTTACTGATCGAGACCTGCTGAACTGGTTCGGTGGTTTTGTCACTCGCCAGGTTCGTGTAATGAGACTCCAACGGGAAAATCTGGACCCAGACATCGCCACATGGATTAACGAACCTCTGATATTTGAAGGATTGAAATTATCTGATGATGGGATGGAAGAACCAGTGGACGCACAGGATGTAGCGAGGCAGTGGGCGCCGGTGGTATTCGTTTATTTGTTGTGGATATCCATTCTCATTAATACGCAAATGCTGTTGACCAATACGATTGAAGAGAAGTCTAACAAATTGATCGAGGTGCTCCTCTCATCTATCTCACCAATAGAGCTTATGGCCGGCAAGATCCTCGGTATAGCAGGGACAGGTCTCACTATTATTGTCGCATGGACATTAATCGCTTTTTCTTTTTTTATCCTTTTACCTGCTGCTGTTGGTATCAATCTTCCTGTCGATGTCTCAAGTGTCATCAGTGATCCCTGGTTTATGAGTTCGTTCCTTGTCTATTTTATTCTCGGCTATTTACTCTACGCGGCGATCCTGGTTGGGCTTGGATCGCTATGTAACAACCTAAAGGATGCACAAAATCTGATGCTACCGGTTCAACTAGTGCAGATGATTCCTATCTTTGTCATGGTGCCCATCGGTCGAGACCCAAACGGAACACTGGCGCAAATACTTTCTTATTTCCCGCCGCTAACCCCGTTCGTCATGATGAACCGTGCAGCCGCACCACCAACCACGACAGAATACATTGTCACCACCATCCTGTTGGTGGTCTCAATAGCAGTGGCATTATGGTTCGCAGCCAAACTATTCCGGATTGGCGTTCTCCTCACCGGAAAACCACCCGCCATGAAGGAAATCATCCGCTGGCTACGCGCGCCCGTTGCCAACACCTAGACTCACAGTTAGGTTTGCTCCAATGTTGGTGCTGCATTATTCTTTACTTGTTACGATTTTTCGAGCGATTCCTTGCATACATTGTCAATGTAGCCCCTCGCCCGGTTAAAGCAGAAAACGCTGATTCTAGAAGTGCGATCGGCAGCAATAGCAAAGCAAAGCAGACCCATGGTATCAACCCAAACCAGTTTCTGTTCCCGGCTTGATGTTTAAGAAGTCTGTACATAGCGTTAGGCCTTCCTGGGAATAGCAGGTTTAACGCGCTCTGAACAAAACCATAAATATTTTGCGTTAAATCGAATGTACTAATCGAGAATTCGCTTAAACCATTTCGATTCAGGCAGGTAACAAGCCAGTTTTTATCGAAATGATTCAAATGTCGTGGGATATCCAGGTGAAACCAATGCCTGGTGAAGAGTCGTTGTTGATAGCTGCCGAAATTTGGTACTGCGATTATCAACAGTGCATTCTCATTCATGTGGCCTGAAACCGTTTGTAACATATCCTCTACTTCTGCCATGTGTTCAAGCACATGCCAGAATATCACGATATCAAAATTGCACCCATTGAACTGTTCATCCATGATCGACCCGACTCTAATGAATTGAGCGCTTGCTTCACCTAAAGGAAACTCGGGCCGTTCCAAACCCAGGATGTCTGCACCTAAGGATTGAAATTCTCGCAACAGGGTGCCGCGTCCACAGCCAATATCCAAGACACTTGGAGTTTTATGATGCTCATCCCCAAAGCGCCATTCATCTAATATGGTTTTTGCATTTCGACGGCTGCCTGCGGTCAACCAGCGTTCCAGAAAATGTGGAAACTTGGCGTTGCCTGAACCGTAATATTGCCTTGAATAGGCCCTAGATAAAGTGTCAACCGATACATCCATTGTAGCTATGATCTGGCAGTTCTCACATTTCCCGAGCCAATATACTTTTGTACCTGTATCAAAATCAGTAACTGAATAAAGAGCAGTCCATTTAGATCCACCACAGTTTTTGCACAATGAATTCAAGACCACCAGAATTACACCTATGACTAGGATTCGTGTCTAAGGCCTCTGACAAACTCCGATACAGCCACACCGATCTCATTGGGCGAGTCCTCCTGGATAAAGTGCGTCCCCGCCACGTTCACTTCTTTCTGGTTTGGCCAGGTCCTGGCAAACTCCAGTACCGACCCGGTCAAAATGGCGCCTGGTTCGGCACTTACCAATAATTTAGGCAAGTCTGATCCGCTTAACCATTCGGCATATTCAGAAACAATTTGCACGACATCAGCCGGTTCACCACCAAGGGGTATTTGTCTCGGCCAGGTTAGTGTCGGACGCCTGTCCTCTCCGGCATTAACAAATGGTTGTCGATATACCGCCATTTCTTCATCGTCAAGCTCACGCATGATGGAACCCGGTAGGATCGCCTCGACAAACAGGTTTTTTTTCAGGATCATGTCTTCGCCAGCTTCCGATCGTAACCCCTGGAATATCTTGGTGGCGTTATCAGGCCATTCACTCCATTCAAGCGGGCGAACTATCGCCTCCATATAGGCAATTCCCTGCATCGCTTCCTGGTGCCGGTTGGCCCAATTAAACCCTAGAGCTGAACCCCAGTCATGAATCACCAGCACCACCTTGTCTGTTACTTCAAGTTTGTACAGCAATTCATCCAGATAGTTACGATGCTCTACAAAGGTATAGCGGTCCGGACCACTGGCGTCCAATTTATCTGAATCTCCCATGCCGATCAGGTCAGGCGCAATACATCTGCCAAGGCCTGTCAGATGCGGAATGATATTTCTCCATAGATAGGAAGAAGTGGGATTGCCGTGGAGAAAAACAATTGGATCGCCCTCGCCTTCCTCAACATAGGCCATCTTCTTACCAAGGATTTCGATGGTCTTTTTCTCATACTGTGCCATGGACTGTTCCTGTCATTGCATTGTGTTGGAGTAACTCAGCGCCTCCTCCAATAAACATCGATGAAATAACAACTTTGCTAAAGAAAAGGTCAGCGCCAGAACGTCAAGGGGCGGATACAATAAAATGAATCTTATCAAACTGCATGCGATCGCCATTCTTGAGCTTCACCTCATCAATTTTTTCGCCATTGACATAGGTGCCGTTAATAGAACCAAGATCACGCAACACGAGATCATCGCCCACAAGTTCAAGTTCGGCATGTTTGCGTGACAGCGCAGGTTCTAAAATAGAGATATCACATTCCAGGGCCCTGCCAATTTCCACACGATCCATAATGGGTATTACCTGACCTTTTTCCGGTCCCGAGTCGGCTACCAGTGACCAGCTACCGGTGCCAAGCTCCATTAATGCTGTACCAGATAGAACCAGTGTCTTGCCTTGACCTAACTCGTCGTCTTCGATAATTTCCAGTTCGACACCCTGGATAACGATGATATCCCCCGCGCCCAACGGCATGGGTTCTGTGATTTTTTCGCCATTGACCAGGGTGCCGTTGGTTGAGTTAATGTCTGTAATTGTGACCCGTGTGCCTTCTACTTTCAGGTCAGCGTGGAAGCCATTGACCCCATCTTCATCGATGACAATGTCGTTGGCATCACCCTTTCCTACCGTCTTACCGGGTTCAATCAAAGGTATCGGGTCGGCCCTTCCGTCCTTGAATTGGATCTTGAGCATTTACAAGGCCCTTTCTAATGATTTATCAACGGGTTACTGTGCAAAGTTCACTTAGATTACAGGTACTTATTGCAATTGTACAGCGCCAGCGGCTGCACCTGAAAACAACCCATTACATCACAACCTCATGGATTTAGATAACCCCAGCAGGTAGACTTTTCATCCATGAATTCGGTGGAGCGACAATAATCAAACCAGTGAACGAGCAAAGCAAGTTATGGACCATCTGGATTGAATGGCGATCCCTGATAATATTTTTGCTGGTCATGGTGGTTTTCCGTTCGGCTATTGCAGATTGGAACCAGGTCCCCACCGGCTCCATGAAACCAACAATCCTGGAAGGTGATCGGGTTGTGGTCAACAAGTTGGCCTATGACCTGAAAGTTCCGTTTACAACCTGGCATCTTACCGAGTGGGCCGATCCCAGCCGTGGTGAAGTTGTTACTTTTTATTCTCCGTTGGACGAAAAACTGCTAATCAAGCGGGTCATCGGCGTACCGGAAGATGTCATCTCCATGCGTAACAACCAGTTGTTTATCAATAAAGAACCTGCCACATATTCTCGCCTCGATGACGACATCGTCAATCAACTGGATGCCTACCAACGCCACCGTCATGCATTTTTCTACGAGCACTTTGAAGACGTGATGTACCCTGTCATGCTGCGTCCCTCACTACCGAATAACTACAATAGCTTCGGTCCCATAAAGATACCTCCAGGTTTTTATTTGATGTTGGGGGATAATCGCGACAATAGCCGGGATTCACGCAGGATCGGCCTGATATCAAGAAACAGAATTATCGGTCGCGCCCACACAGTCGCCTTCTCGGTGGACTATGAGGACTACTACCTGCCCAGGGCTGATCGCTTTATTCGTCCCCTGCCCTAGGAGGCCGGTTCTCCTCTTCTCCATTTTTATCGATGTTTTTAATTCCCTCCAGCAGACTGCTACGCTTCTTCCTGAACAATCCAATAAACGGGAATAATACGAGAGCAGCGAGCACCATCAGTAGGACTAACCCGACCGAGTAAATAAAAAGAACGCCCATTACGTCCGTCTCGACATCGAAGTAGACAACCGCCACCCAGATGAAGGCAGCGGCAAAAATAGTGGCCGAGATAAAACGGCGAACCAACGGATCCCTAAAAAAGTTCATCAAGTGAAAATCTGTACTGTCTGGTATTCTATTAGCATACACTCGAATGTTTCCCAACAATAACCCAAGGATACAACCGATGCCTGTCGACTACGTCGTGGAAATGTTGCAACAAATGGCCGAGGCCGGAGGGCCAACAGAGGCCTATGGCTCGAGGCAGGCAACGTACCTGGCCAGCACGCAACTCACCGGGGCATTTAACCAGTAAACCCGTGGACCCTGTCACCTCCATCATCCAACTTGAAAAGCTGCTTCAGGCGCAATCTCAATTTACGGAAGTAACGTTCGAGGAATTTGAGTGGCCAGAAGAATCAGAGGAGTTCAGGTTCTCCCATTGTCATTTCCTGGGTATCGGGTTCCGGGATAACCAGTTCCTGGAATGTCATTTTGAGGACTGTGAATTTGATTCTTGCGCTTTTGACAGCGCAAGGCTGAGTGATTGCACATTCCATAAATGCAAGTTCTACAACAGTGAAAAAGAGGCAGGGTGTTCATTCAAATTCGCCTCATTTCCCGGAACAACTTTCTGCCAGTCAGACCTTTCGCTCTGTAATTTCAGCCGGGCAAACCTGTATCGAATGGAAATGGAGCAATGCCAGGGAACAGGTATGGATTGTTCTTACGCAACAACCGCCCAGAACATAGGTCCCTCAGTCACGTTGAATAGCGCCAGGTTGGCCGATTGCAATTTTTCCTATGCCGACTTCACCGGCGCCTGGTTATGCGACGCTGAACTCCCTGAAAATCGGTTCAGCCACGCACTATTTAACAATGCCAACCTTGAGAACACGGTCCTTGTCGATTGTGATCTTCATGGCATTGAGGCGAAGGACGTCGTTATTCGTGGAGCCGATCTACGGGGCGCGCAAATTTCCGGATTAGACATCAGGGAAATTGATATGACCGGTGTCAAGATCAATGACTACCAGCAGCGTGTGCTACTCGAAGAGATCGGGTTGGTTGTTGAGTGATTCTTATGGCAGGAGGCTGTCCTAGAATGGCCTCGCAGACAATCGAGATAAAACTATGACCGAAGACTTCGAATTTAGATGCGCAAACGACAATGAAATGGCGCAGTTTCAGCGTCTTGCAAATTACGTTTTTGCCTCGCCGCCTGGAGATGAACAGCTGCCGCAACTCCTGGATCCGAGTTGGACTCACTGCGCATTCAAAAAGGAACAACTGGCGGCAATATCGGGCGTCTTCCCGTTTATTGTTCGCCTAAATGGAAAAACCACCCCGATTCAAGGTGTCACTGCTGTGGGTACTGAACCTGAATTCCGGCGGCGAGGGCTGGTGCGCAGACTCATAACAGATCTTTTACTTCGCGGCAAAGAAGAGGGCATCGTCGGCTCAATGTTGCTAGCCTCCAGAGGCGCTATCTACCAACGGTTTGGCTACGGACTGGCTTCCAATATGGTGCGCTACGAGTTTGATCCAAAGGAAGCAACATTTCAGTTTCCTATGGAAATTTCGGGTAACTTGCAACGCCTGACAAAGGACGAAGCGCTGCCTCACATAACAACTGTTTTTAAAGAGTATGCGCGAGATCGAAATATGCTGGCGTTGCGTGCTGAAGTCGTCTGGAACCGTTTGCTTTCCGATATGGACAAAGACAAAGCCTTTTGCACGGTTCACTTCGATGATGAACACAAAGCAGACGGCTATTGTGTTTTTAATACCAAATGGGAAGCTGGCACGGACCAGGTATTAGCCATTATGGATTTCGCACATACGACGATGAACGCTTATCGGGCAATCTGGCAGTACCTTTGTGCCCATGATCTGGTGGGCAAGATTACATGGGGAAACGTCCCGGAGGATGATCCAGCGCCAGGGATCTTACTCGAGCCCAGGTGTCTCAACAGAAAGACCTGGGACGGTATCTGGTTTCGCGTGATAGACGTCGCCGGTTTATTAGCAGCAAGACGATACGATGTGGATGGTGACATTACTATCCGCGTCGAAGGTGACGATATCTGCCCATGGAACAATGGCACATACAATTTAAGCGCCAGAGGAGGAAATGGCACGGTCACTCCTTCAAATTCAACCGATGCACATATTATCTGTTCAGTAAACGCATTAGCCTCAATGATTTCCGGTTATGCCAGCCCGCAGTGGCTTTCACAGATCGGACGAATCAGCATCACTGATCCTTCAGAGTCGGGATATTACAATCAGCTGTTCGCGACCCGCCATCGTCCGGTTTTGTCATTTGATTTTTA
>JAPUGI010000191.1 GCA_027292925.1 Gammaproteobacteria bacterium | reverse complement strand
TCATTTATCGCTGCAATCCATCAGCCTGCTGCAACAATGGAACCTGACTGCTCTGGTCGCGCGGGATATCCCGGACGACCCGCTGGAAGTAATGGGCATCAGCTTCCCTAATCGGGTTGGCCTGGCCGCGGGGTTGGATAAGGATGCCAGTCACATCGATGGATTTGCTTCCCTCGGCTTTGGCCATCTCGAAGTAGGAACCGTCACGCCGAGGCCACAACCCGGCAATCCAAAACCAAGGCTGTTTCGACTGAAAAGCAGGGGCGCCATTATTAATCGTATGGGCTTCAACAACGAGGGTGTTGATGCCCTGACTAAAAAAATACGTCGTTCGGACTACAAGGGTGTTCTGGGCGTCAATATCGGCAAGAACTTTGATACGCCGATGGAAAACGCGTTGCAGGATTACCTGACGTGTTTGCGAAAGGTCTACAAAGTGGCTTCCTATATTGTGGTCAACATATCATCGCCAAACACACCCGGGCTTCGCGATCTTCAGCAGGGAAGCGAATTGCTGCAGCTACTTGAGGGGCTGAAAGAAGAACATCAGAGACTGGGCGAGAAGCACGAGAAATCTGTACCACTGCTGGTGAAAGTTGCCCCTGACATGACCGATGAAGAATTGCGGGGCGTTTGCGACCGGCTGCTACAGTTCGACCTCGATGGCATCATCGTCAGCAATACAACCATCGATCGTGA
Source organism: Gammaproteobacteria bacterium (assembly GCA_027292925.1). Lineage (GTDB taxonomy): Bacteria > Pseudomonadota > Gammaproteobacteria > Pseudomonadales > Azotimanducaceae. Next base: position 5,793 of record JAPUGI010000191.1, on the reverse strand, counting down.
AACCATACAGGGAGACAAACTTGCATCAGAGCAAGGTGGCTTGAGTGGGGCGCCGTTATTTGAGAAGTCCAATCATGCGCTGGAAGTCGTGGTTTCGACAGTAAAGGATAAAATGGCGATCATCGGCGTCGGCGGCATTATGCGCGGAGACGATGCCGTCAGGAAAATCGTGCTTGGCGCCGACCTGGTGCAGATCTACACCGGGTTCATCTACCAGGGCCCGGACCTGATCCGCAATTCGGTTGATATGATTAGAAAAGCCTGTCCTGCCTGTCCTGAGCCATAGGCGAAGGAACTCGAAGAATAGCAGTGTCATCCTGGGTGCAGTCGAAGGATCTCGCTCTTTTATTCACAGCCGACCATAAAAAAGGGCTCCTGTAGGAGCCCTTGATCAAAATCTGTTTCGTGTTCAAGCCAGTTGATTTTTACATACTCCGGCTACGCCCACATATCCATCCCACTGGTCTTCCCGTCCACAGCGCCAACCGTTTAGCCAGGCCTGTTTAGAACCATCGTCGTGATAGGGACAAAGATCCCGGGTCTTACCATGAACACCAATCTGGTAACCACGAGTAAATGCACGGTTGGATTTATCTCTTTTTTGTCTTCGCATATATAGGCCTTTTTAATGCCACCCTTGATTTTTTGGACGGCGAACACACTTTTTAACCCAGTCCCATGGCCCTTGTCGACGACCTTTTTGATCTAAGGGAATGGTTTAATATCCGTGATGGAAATAAAAAAGTACAAGCAGCTCGTCCATCTTGTGATCAGTAACAACCGGGCACGGTGACCCGAACACTCTTGAGTCAAGACAGCAATACGTGCACATATGAATCTTCTGGACAAGAACTAACCTGGTTGGTTCGGTTGATGCCTTTTTACGGCTCGTTCAACCAGGTAACTGACCAGCTCGGCAAAATTTAGTCCGTAGCCGATCGCGCCATCTGGGTAAAGGCTGGTTGGTGTCATGCCGGGAAGTGTGTTGACTTCCAGCAGGTACACATCATCTCCGGCGACAATAAAATCTGCCCGGGACAGGTCCCTGCAACCGAGTGACTGATGGGCAGTAATTGCAATCTCCTGAAGTTTTTTGTTTTGCTGGCCGGGTAAATCCGCAGGCATGATGTGTTCACTGAGACCTTCAGTGTAGCGGTGTTCATAGTCATACCAGGTGTTTTCTGGCGTGATAATCTCGATGACCGGAAAGGCCTCGCAGCCCTTGTCGGTGTCGATGATGCCCACAGTAATCTCCCTGCCGTCAATTCTCTCTTCGACGAGGAGGCGTTTGTCGAATGCGAATGCCGATTCCACGCCGTCATGTAGCTGATTTTCATTGTCTATCAACGTCACGCCAAGCGCGCTGCCCTGGCTGGCAGGTTTAACAACAACGTAATGGCCGACTTCTTTTACGATCCGGTTGACGGCGGCAGCAACACCATCTGATTTGTTAACTACCGTTTCTCTGGCGAGTGGCAATCCGGTTTGGCGAAAGATGCTTTTGGCAACGATCTTGTCCATGGCAAATGCACTACCCTGCACATCGCTGCCGACATAGGGATAACCCAGAATTTCCAGGAATCCCTGGAAAGTACCGTCTTCACCAGGTGGTCCATGCAGAACGGGAAACACGACATCAGCCGAGAAAGCTTGCAGGGATGTGGCGAGTTGCTGGTCCAGGTCAATGCTGGCCACGTGTTCATAATTTTCTTTGAGTGCCTTAATGACACCTCTGGCACTGGAACGGGAAACTTCAGCCTCGGCGGATTGACCGCCATTGACGACTGCGATTCTTAGACTGTTGTTGATCAAGGTAACCCGGCCCCCGCAATTGCAACGTCGACATATTCAATTTTTGCGGATCTACTGGTCTTGCATTCTTCCGGATCGGATGCAGTCGATGTCAGGATAAAAAGTCGTTTTCTGTCATCGCCTCCAAGCATGCAGGCGAAAGCCTGGTTCTCTACAATTATCCTGTCTGTCACTTCACCACCTTCCACAACCCGGAGTACCTCATTGCTTATCGGGGAGGCAACCCAGATGCCACCTTCTTCATCGAGGCATATCCCGTCCGGGACGGCTTTTTCCAGCTGCGCCCAAATTCGCCTGTTAGACAGAGTACCATCATCGGCAATATCGAAAGCAGTCAGACAGCCAGCCATGGTTTCGCCGACGATCATTGTCTTGTAATCCGGTGTGATAACAGTGCCATTGGGGAAAGACATGTCCGTCGCGACAACCTCGGCCTTGCCATCGGGTCGCACCATCACGATTTCGGTCGTGACCCGTTCAGCATTGTTGTGCAGGTCGAATCCAAAATTTCCAACGTAGGATCGGCCCTGGGTGTCGATGACCATATCGTTACAATGGAATTTTGACAGGGCGTGGATATCCGCAAATTCGGTTAGCTGGCCATCTTCCTGCACCAGCAGTTTGCGATCCAGCATGGAGACGATGAGCAACCGGCCATCGGGTAACCAGCCGAGGCCGGACGGTTGTTCCGGAACATGAGCAATTGTTTCCATATTACCGTCCATGTCCGCTGCATAGACCTTGTGATCATGCATATCGGAAAACCATAGCCGACCTTCATGCCAACGTGGCCCCTCGCCGAAACACAATCCGTCAATCAGAGTTTTTGGTTGCATAAGTCCTCTTATCAGAAACCGAATAATTAGGTGAGGATAATTAGGGTCAGCGTGAAAATTGTCAATTTTTGAGCCAGAAGCATTGTCATCCCGGCGTCCCCGTCGGACCGCTGCTTACGCAGGAATGACTGAAAAAGTCTGTACCTTATAGTAAACTTTAGGGTTTAGGATGGCGATACTTGAAGAAACTTCGCCGGAAAGAACAAGGGAGTACCTCATGGGATATTTGCGAATTGGTGAGCTTGCGAAATTAACGGAAACCAACAATGAAACACTTAGATTCTACGAATCCAGGGGTTTGCTGAACGAGCCCAGACGGAGTGAATCCGGTTATCGTTTGTATACGCAGGCGGAGGTGTTGCGGGTCCACTTTATAGTGCGCGCCAAGCGCATGGGGTTTTCCTTAAAGGAAATAGACGAATTGCTTTCCCTCAGGGTAGACAAAGAGAGCACTTGCGGTGAGGTCAAGGAACTCGCTGAACACAAGTTGCAAGACATTGGTAGAAAAATAGCGGAATTGAATCGCATGAAGAATGCTCTGCAACAGATTACAGATGCTTGTTGCGGCGGAGAAGAATCCGCGGTCCATTGTACGATTCTCAATGCACTAGACGCAGAGTGACACCCATGTCATAAAATAAGTGCCATTGGGGACAACCCCTGATGACGACCTCCCTCGATTATGGGACACTATAGGCAAATCGTTACGGACCGACGCGCCCATGCAATTCTCAAAATCCCTGAGATTACAAAGATTTGGATCACTGTTTTTCTGTCTGCTGCTTGCATTGCAATTCAACAATACAATGGCAGCGCAATCTTCTGAGCCAATCGGTACTGCAAAACTGGCCCTGGGTCGTGTTACAGCAACTGACCTATCTGGAGTGACAGTTTCCATAAAAAGGGGAAGCCCTCTTTACCAGGGGTACACTATTACAACTGGTGGCCGGTCGTTCTTGCGCGCAGAGATGCTCGATGGTACTCGATTCACGCTGGGCAAGAATGCTACCGCTAGTTTAACCGGGTTCCAATTTGATGAGGCTGCCAGAACTGGCACGTTCGCCGCCAACGTGGTGCAAGGTGGTTTCGAATATGTAAGCGGCAAAATTGGTACATTCAGCCGCAGAAGACATTCAACCATCACGACGCCAACCGCAATCATCGGAATACGGGGAAGCAAGGTCAAAGGCACAGTTAGTCGTTCAAGGACGCTTGTTGTGCTTGAAAGTGGTTTATTGAGTATTACGGGCCCAACCGGGTTAAATAGAACAACACTCAATCCTGGCAATTCTTCGGAGATTGGAAGTGACGGTGTCCCCGACTTCACTGATCAGGCAACTCCCCAACAGCAGCAAGAAATCGCAGAAAGTCTGCCGACACCAGAAGAAGTTCAAACTGCAACTGTAGCTGTGGCTGAAGAAGAGGAAGAAGAAGCCGACGACGAAGATGAGGAAGAGGGTGATGATGAAGGAGACGATGAGGGTGATGAAGCTGCTGAGGCCGACGCAGAAGCAGAAGATACGGCCGGAGATGCCGACGTAGAAAGACAGGTGGATTCCCAGGAAGCAGAAGCAGAAGCAGAGGCACCGCCACCCCCGACCGATGAACCACTACCACCGATCGAGCCACCGCCACCGGCGCCAACGGAACCACTCACGGAAGACAGCCCTTTTACTCCTCTACCAGACGAGCCAATTGCCAGCCCTTCAGGAGAGGCGCCACCCTAGTAGCGATAAGAGGGTGACATACTATGTCATAATCTGGCATTAAGTTCTTCGATCTCCTTTGCCCACTGCGCTTGCATTTTTGTTTTCTGAAATTTGCTTTTTCGCGCCTTATCCTCGGCGAGCATGGTCTCCAGATCTACAATCCGATTCAGAATATCTTCTTCATTGTTCAAAACTTCAGTGGTGCCTTCAGATAGATCGTTAGTGGTGGGGACAATCGTCCGGTCCAAATCATAAAAAGTTTGCGGGTCGTTAATCTCTCGAAGTTCGCCCTTGTCGATCAGCATGTATCTATCGGCAATGATGTCGACGAACCGCCGGTCGTGGGAAGCGATCAGGATGGTTGCGTTGGATTCCAGTATTTGTGATTCCAGATCTTCCTTTCCCTGGATATCAATATGATTGGTCGGTTCATCCAGCACCAGGAAATTGGGTTGGTTTAGTTTTATGATGAGGAACATCAGGCGGGCTTTTTCACCACCGCTTAGAACTGCAATTTTCTTATCCAGATCGAGATAGGGAAATCCGGCCTTGATGAGTGCTGCTTTGTAGTCGCCTGCTCTGCAATGATCCATGAGGGTCTGGACCATGCTGCGATCAGGGTCCAGGAGTTCCAGTTCCTGGTCGTAATATCCGATTTCGCATTGTGGATTAAACTTGATGGTGTCTCCCGCCTTGTCGGCTTCAAATCGCTGCATGATCTGCGTGATCAAGGTGGTTTTACCAACTCCGTTGTGACCCATCAGTGCCACCCTGTCGCCCGGGCGAATGAAGAGATTTTCTATGTAAAACAAAGGCTTAGGGTTATTTCCAGGTGACATAATTTGACGTTTTTCAATCTGTAACATTCGGTTCGCCTGGGAATGTTTCACATCAAGCGTCAGATTGAGTCCGGAACCACGAGTAACGAAAGTCTTGTTACCCTCCAACTTCTCGACCCGCTTTTCCATGCTTTTGGCTTTGCGGGAGAGCTTCTCATTGTCGTAAACCTTTCCCCAGATGGCCAACCGTTTCGCGCTGGCGCGCAGTTCCCGTATCTTTTTCTCCTCAACTCTTCGAGTCGCTTGTGCTGCCGTATCCTGCTCATCGAGTCGAATCCTTGCCTCGGTGAAGGGCAGGTTAAAGTTATAAATACGGTGATCCCGCAGGAACAAAGTTCGATCGGTTACAGCATCCAGGAAATGCCTGTCATGGGATATAAGCAGATAGGCAACCTCAAGCGAGCCTAGAAAGTCCTCGAAAATCATCAGGGTTTGCAGGTCCAGGTGGTTTGTCGGTTCATCGAAAAGGATCAGTGTTGGTTTATTGATAACCGCACGGGCAAACATCAATCGGTTTTGCTGGCCGCCGCTCAGGTTAGAGACCTTGTAGCCTAATTCGACCTCATTGAACCCCATCTGCTGAAGCAGCATGACGGC
>JAPUGI010000190.1 GCA_027292925.1 Gammaproteobacteria bacterium | reverse complement strand
GACTGGGGTGGGCACGATGCGCAAGGACGAGCGTATGGGCTGCTGGATGGAGGTCGGGGCTTACTGGCGGCGGCTATGGGTTCCGTCGCAGTCGCTTTTTTAAGCATTTTGTTTCCGGAAGGCTAAGGCTCGGCATCCTTTGAAGATAAAATGCAGGCACTTAGCACTATTATCTTTGGTTACTCGATTGTCACGGCAGCGGCTGGTGTATTTGTATGGTTCGTAATATTGGAATCACATCCCGGGCCGATTGTACACGGCGTGGAACGTGAGAAGGAGAGCGCATGGGTTCATATCAAGATTGTCATGCGTATACCAGCCATATGGCTCCAGGCGCTGATAGTGATGTGTGCCTACGTCGGCTTTAAGGGATTTGACAATTTTTCTCTATTTGCCGTACAGGCTTATGGGATGAACGAGGTAGACGCTGCAGGCCTGGTCGCCCTCGGCGCGTGGGTCAGGCCAATTGCAGCCGTGGCCGCTGGATATCTTGGTGATCGATACACGATTTCACGGATGACCATGGTTTCCTTCGCCTTGCTTCTGGTGTCACAGCTGTTCTTTGCGCTCGATACCCCTTCCGTTGGCACGGTATGGGTGCTCTTAAGCAATATGTTGCTAGGGAGTACCGCAATTTTTGGTCTTCGTGGTCTCTATTTCGCATTGTTCGAGGAAGAGCAAGTGCCTACAGCAGTCACAGGAACTGCTGTGGGTCTAGTGTCAGTACTTGGTTACACGCCTGATATATTTGTTAGTTTTGCAGGCGGTGTGATACTTGATCATTCACCTGGCCTGTTGGGACACCAGCATTTCTTTATGTTTCTTGCTGTTTTTGCCGCGATCGGATTGATTGCAAGCTTCACTCTCACCAAGATGCTGCATCCATCGAAGTGATCGGGTCAGAAAATACCTGCTTCAAGACCGGCTGCCATCCCCATACCCAGTTCTTCGCAGCGTGTTCTACCTTCTTCTGTTAGTTCACCTACAATGATAAGAGGTTCTTGTATCTCCTTGAATTTATAGCCTTTACAGATCCTTGTAATGCTTGATAGTGCACCCTGTCCGTCGTTGCCTGCACCGATAAACACGCAATAAGGCTTGGCATCTACCTGATCTTCAACCTCGTAAAAAGTTCGGTCAAAAAAATCTTTCAATGCACCGGACATGTAGCCAAAATTTTCCGGCGTGCCAAAGATGATACCGTCGGCCCACAATAAATCCTTGTCAACGGCATCATAGGCGCGAAGAAAACGGATTTCGACACCCTCAATTTCGGGATTGGCTGCGCCCTTTTGGACAGCATTAGCCATCTCAAGGTTTTTGCCACCTTTACTGTGGTAGACAATCAGCAGGTTCTTCATGGGGTTGGCGGTTCCTCGAGTCGGTAGTAACCATCGAAGACTTCTGCCCAGGTCGCTCCCTTATCGCTTGAAGCCTGCCAGTGTTGCCTTACCCTACCGTCGTCCAGTGGCGTCCAGGTGATTCTGTCGATCACGGATTCCCCTTTTCGGCTCTTGCGTTCCCCCGACAGTTGCATACTCCCGTCCACCAAGCCGCCATCCATAAGCAGCGTAGCACCACTATTGTCAATCCAGGTCTGGTGCCATTGCTTTTTTACCGGGTCGTAGAAATTGAAGCTGGTTCCCTTGAACTGGCCGGTTGATCCAACCCAATTCTCCTGGATAACGCACCCTCCCATCAGCTTCTCAAGCCGATTGGTACCCTGTTTCTTCCCGTCTTTGGTATACGAAGTCCAGTGGCCAAGCCAGAAATCAAATTGGCGATACTCGTCAGCAGAACAGGGTGGTAAAGGAGCCTCCCCTGCCGAAATCGAAAAAGCGGTGATTATCGACAGCAAGAAAAACAATTTGGTCATGATGTAGCCCCGATTCAGGTTAATAGCTAAGTATTTGTGCCCTAAGCGTTCTTTCCTGGCAGTTGATCAGCCAGGGACATCCAATCAACATGAGTATCGTAGAAAGAGTGGTTAGAAGGCTCACGATCGAGTTCACCTGATACCAGTGCCCTGGCGATGTGCAGTTCTCCTGGCCACCGGCTGGAGCGAAAAAAGAGCGGGCTACCACAGTTGGAACAAAAACCTCGTTCTGCTTCGCTGGAACTTTTAAACCAGCGCAGCTTGCTTTTCCCATCATCAATTTCAACGGAATCATCGTTGCAGCCGACCCAGGTGACCACCCCCGCACCATGACTTCGTTGGCACATGTTGCAGTGGCAATGGGAACACCAGAGAGTAGGTATATTGATTTTGAATGTTACCGCGCCGCAGAAGCATCCTCCGTTCATGTCGGTGATCCTTCGATACCATAGACCTTTGCGGCGGTATCATGAAACAGCGCCGCCTTTTCACCTTCGCTCCTGCTCTGGCTAAGTTTCTTAAACGCATTCCAGAGCACACCATAGGAGCAGGATTCCTTGTCCACAGGAAAATTGCTTTCAAACATACAGCGGTCGGCACCAAACTGGCCAATGCAATACTCATAGTATCTGCCCGTTCGATCGACCAACTCATCGGACGTAGGCGGGAGATCACGTTTGTGCCAGTCAAAACCATTGATTTTCATATTGATTCCGCCGAGTTTGAAATGGACGTTGGTACAACCCTCTAATTCGCCAATATAATCTTGCCAGACCGGGAAAGTCTCATCCACAGCATAAGGGCCGATACCCAGAGGACCACCGAAATGATCGAGAACAATGGTGACCCCTGGGAAAGCCTTCGCCAGATCCACAAATTCCGATAGCTGGTGATGGTAAAACCAGGCGTCGAATGTCAACCCCATGTCACCTAACACAGCAAACCCTTCACGAAAAGTGTCGGATAGCATTAGTGATTCGGGTGGGTTGGTGTGAGAGTTACGAATACCATCATCTGCATGCCAACCGGCCGCATGCCTTATTCCACTAAAACGATTTGAGCTTGCAGCCTGGTGTGCTTCCAGCACCGGACGTACATCGGCACCCAGTGTCAGGTCGGCGAAGCTCACGATCCCGGCAGCTATCCTGGTATCCCCATATTGGCCGCTGGCGCTCATTGCAGCAATACCCTGCACAAATTCGGTTTCCCCAACCGGCGCAAGCACGGCTTCACCTTCATGCCGGTACATGGAATTGCACTCGACAAAGACAGTGCTGACTATATTGTGGCCTGAACCCGTATCTTGCAGGACTTCATCGAGAAGGTAACGACTGCCCGGATGATCCCACAAGTGATGGTGTGGATCGCAAATAGCTCTTCCCGGCTCCAAAATTTCTTCAGTAATTTGATCTAACCAAGCAGACTTCTCCATACATCACCTGTGGCAGTAGATATACCCTTCATGTTAGTTTGCCTGTCTCCTACAAAACAACCCTACAACACGTCATATGACCTATAAAGCCTTAGCCATCGATCTGGATGGCACACTACTCATCGGGGAAGATCTGCCTACGGCACATAAAGAAGCGGTGGCAGCGGCTAGCACGGCAGGATTCCAGATTATTATCGCGACTGCCCGGTGGAGACAGATGGCGCAGGGTATAGCGGCTGAGATTGGTATTTCTACGCCGATCATTGCCTGTAGCGGCGCTCAGGTCTATGTACCTGCAGAGCAAAAAGATATCTTTGATCACCGATTACCCCTCGATTTCGTCAAGGAGTTGTACGCGATTTGCGACGCCAACCGTTGTATCACCACTGTGACTACCGATGTCGATACTTTTTTAAAGCTCGAAGGAGAACCTGATCTTTCTTTACTCCCTGCGGAAATGAAGTGGGTGTCGCAGCTAACTGGAACAGAAAATAACTTGCCGCGCATTGCTACGGTGCAGGGTTCTTCAGTGGTTGAATTAATCAGATCAGAATTGAAAAGCAGATACGAAGCAACTGTCAATATCTATGACTCCATTGGCCCCTCGGGCAAGATCATTCTCACCATGACGGCAAAAGCTGCCAACAAGGGTCAGGCGCTACTGACTACCTGTCACTATTTAGATATTGACCCTGTGGACGTCGTGGCCTTCGGAGATGCGGAAAACGATATCTCGATGTTCGAGATTGCCGGGGCCTCCGTTGCCATGGGACAGGCCGACGAGCGAGTTAAGTCCGCAGCCAGCATGGTAACCAGTGCCAATACAGAGGACGGCGTAGCCCTGGTAATAGACTCCTTGTTGTCCACGGGGGACTTGTAAATGGATTCATCCAAACATGAAGCCAGTGACGGCACGCAGGTGCATTGTTACCAATGGAAGACGGAATCAGATCCCAAGGCCCTGATTCATATTGCCCATGGGATGGGTGAGCATGCGGCCCGGTACGACTGGACAGCACAAAAATTAAATGAGCATGGCTATGAGGTAACCGCTAACGATCATCGCGGGCATGGTCGCACGGCGGACACACTCGGAGATTTTGGTGAGGATGGATGGAATCGAGCCATCGCGGATTTGCACGAAATTCTGCAGCAACTAAAAATGAAGCACACGGGTATACCACTCATTCTGTTTGGCCACAGCATGGGTTCCATGATGTCCCAGCAGTATATATCACACCACGACGGAACGATTGATGCTGTCGTGCTATCCGGTTCCCCCGGTGCCGGTAATTGGTTTCTGATGTGGTTGCTGCATACGATTACCCGGTTCGAACGCTGGCGAGTGGGTGATAAAGCTGAAAGTGCCTTGTTGCAGAGTCTGCTGTTTGACGGTAACAACAAGGATTTTGATGAGGATGGCGTTACCGGCTGGGAATGGCTTTCGCGCGACAGGCAACAGGTTCAAGCCTATGTGGAAGATCCACTTTGCGGCTTTGTACCCTGCCCCATGAGCACCTGTGATCTATTCGCAGCTGAACGTAAAAATTGGAAAGCGGAATCGGTAGCCAGAATTCCTGCCAGTTTGCCGGCCTATCTTTTTTCGGGAAGTGTCGACCCGATTCACAACGATATGAAAAATATCAATCGCTTGCTGGCGTATTATCGTGGTCGTGGCATGCATATCACCACGCGATTTTACACCGGGGGTCGCCATGAAATGTTGAACGAAACCAACCGTGATGAGGTTATCAAGGATGTAATTCGCTGGTTGGATTCGGTGGTGTCCCCCCTACCCGGGTCTTAAAAAACATCGAGATCATTCGCCAGGATGACTTCACCTTCAAAAACACTTTTTACTTCATCGATAACACTTGCTTCCGGGGTGCCATAATAAAGTCCGTGATACAGAACAAGTTTCTTCGGCTGCGCTTTGCTCGCAATCCGTCCCACATCAATGGAAGTCGTATGGACATTCTTGTGATAATTCTGCCAGAAAGGTGAGTTCTTCATCAGACCCAGTTCACTGATCACCTCATGGAAAAGCAGGTCAACACCTTTAGCTTTTTCAGCAAGTGTTTCGCTATAAGCGGTGTCACCGGAGATCACGATGGACTTATCAGCTGTGGTGATCTTGTAACCAAAGGCAGGTTTGATGTTGCCGTGATTCACCTTGAACGCTTCGACAACCAGGTCATCTTTTTTAAAGACGATACCTTCTTCTATTTCTATTACAGTGACGACGTTTCCCGTGGGGTTCGGTAACGGTTGAGACCCACGGGTTCGAACATCTGTATCCGGCCCCATCATTTCAGTCAGTCCTCGCACCATGCGAACCATTCCGGTTGGCCCCCAGGACAGTAATCCAGCCCGCCGTCGCCACCACAAGGTGTAGGCAAGCTCCGGGAAATCGAGGGTATGGTCACTGTGCATATGTGTAATAAATACGCAGCAGATCTGGCTGGGGTAGAGAGAAGGAATATCGTACTTGTATCGAGCAACTGTCGCGTTGCGAATCGACCCTGCACCGACGTCAAACAGATAAGCCTCGCCCTTGTGGATGATAGCAATACTTGCACCTGCACGGCGAGCATCAGGTATTGGTGTTCCTGTGCCGAGCACAATAACACGGGTCGGTTCGGATAATTCGGCGGCACCCGGTCCTTGCCTTGTTTCAATTTCAGCGCTGAGCAAATCCACAGGGAATGCGCCCTGGGGTGCGGCGCAGGCCCCAAGCAAGCCTGCAACTGCGGAAACTAGCAGCATATTTCGGAATAGGTGCTTCATTACACTTACCAACTGGCGCGAAGCTGTTTTAACCCCCTGAGCGTAATCGTGTCTTTCCATTCTGGGGTTTCTATGTCGTCCAGCTTGAAACCTGGTAATCGTTTAAGCAGTGTGTTCAGCGCGACGGATGCTTCGATCCTCGCGAGCTGGGCACCGAGGCAGGTGTGGATACCACCACCGAAGGAAAGGGGCTTGATCTTTTCCCGCCTGATATCCAGGCTATCGGGATCCTCATACATTTCAGGATCATGGTTCGCCGCACCTAGTAGGGTCATCACTTCTTCGCCTTTGGATATTTTTCGCCCGTGTATCTCAACGTCTTCAAAGGCGGTGCGTCCTGAAAATTGCACGGATGAATCGTAACGGAGTAATTCTTCCACGGCGTTTGTAACCAGGGATGGATCGGATTTCAGCAATTGAAGCTGCTCCGGATGTCTATGCAGTGCAAGCAGTCCGTTGCCAATCAGGTTGACGGTGGTCTCATGACCGGCGCCAAACAGCAGTTGAATATTTGCCGTTACCTCAACTTCTGTTAGTACGCCATCTTCTGTTTCTGCCTGAACCAGCGCAGTAATCAGATCATCTTTAGGATTTTGTCGACGTCGCTCACACAGTTCTCTGAAATATGAACTGGATTCTTTAACATTCGCATTCTCCACAACCAACTCTTCTTCACTTAGCGGTGTCGGATCAATCAACCTGCCGGAAATGTTCGAACCCTCAAGAAATCCAGGCCAGTCTTTCCGTGGTATGCCTAACATCTGGCAAATGACAATGACAGGGAGTTTAAAGGCAAACCCAGAAATGATGTCGCAATGACGCTTCGGTTCGAGTTCATCGAGCAGCTCATCAACAATTGCTTGAATTTCCGGTTGCATCTCATTGATTCGCGCCGCGCCAAAAGCTTTTACCGCCAGTCCGCGAATCCTTTTGTGATCCGGTGGATCCTTGAGCAACATGGACTGACCCAGTAGGTTGTATCCCGCATTTTTTGCAAACACATCTGAACCATGCTGGAGTTTCATCCGGTTCTCATAATCGTGTCCAAATCGTTTGTCTCGCAGCACTTCCTGAACAATGGCATAACTGCTGGCTAGCCAACTTGCACCTTCAGGCTTAAAAAGCGGATTGTATTCACGAACCTTTTTTAGGGTTGGATATGGGTTTTGAATGTATTCAGGCGTGAATAGCTCTCCTAATAGCATCAATTCCTGGTTAATCTGTTCCGCTGTTTGTTCCGTCACATCTCCTCCGTTAGTATTCAGGAAATAAACCTATGCGGGTTGAAAGAGCTCAATTACATTACCAGAAGGGTCTTCGCAAAGAATCTGCTTGCCTCCAGGTCCCTCCAGAATATCGTTTCTGAATTTTACATCGTCGTCCTTTAGCTTTGAGACGACAGATTCTAAATCGTCGAATAACAAGACGAATCTGTTCCAGCCTCCTCCCGGGCTGGGCGTAGCGCCGTCTAGCATTGGCCTGGATGCTGATGCTTTTGGACCCGAAACCAATAGGGTTAAGTCGCCATGAACCAAAATTGCAATCGCAGAACCGAATTGCTGTTCGATTTCAAAGCCCAGCTTTGAGACATAAAAGGCAACAGTTTCTTCAACGTTATCTACAATATATCTTACTCTGGCCATCTTACTAACTCCTCAGTAGCCAGGATTAAATATGCCAATCATGTCTTCCGGCATCCGGCCCATGTTCCATGACCCGTTCATGCACGGTATTTACCGTATGATAAATCATCCTGGTGGCATCGGGCACGCTGGTCCCTTCAGGTAAATATATCGGTGGTTGAATGTGTGCCCCAACTGGACCAGGAAAAACGTCACGAGAACCCTTGGGTCTAATTTTCGCCAACCCTGTCAGGTAAACCGGCACCACCGGTACATTTTTTTCCAAAGCCAGAATGGATACACCGTGCTTAAATCGGGCCATGTGACGGCTTGTGGATCGAGTACCCTCCGGGAATATGGCGAGATTTGCGCCCTGATCCAGCAACCACTTGGAATACTCAAGGGTTGCCGACCCGCCTCCACGGCGAATGGGAAAGGAACCACCGATCAGCGAGTTATACCACGGTTGTAAGGGTAATTCCTTGCGCCCGCCACCCCCTTTTAAGAACCACCGGTCCGCGGCTGCGCCAAAATAAATGCTCCACTTGATATTCTGCGGCAGGCAGGTAAACAACACCAGTGCGTCGAAATGGCTGGTGTGGTTGCCGATAACAATACAGGGTCCCTTGATATCCTTGAAATGTTCTCTACCGGTAGTGACCAGTGGTTTGCAATACTTCCAGATCCATCGGTCATACTGGTACCAGCGAAAACATAGGCGAATTACCTTGGCCCACCATTTGATCTGCCATTCATGCGGTCCTTCGGTCCTGATTTCCTGCGTTATCATGCGTTGGAACAATGGTAGGTCTATAGCGGGCAATAGCATGGTTCCGGCTGACCTGGTAATTTCCAGATTCAGTACTGCCCTTTGTGCCCGAAAGTTGTCTGACACTTCAAAGATGGTGCAATGATTGTACTTTCCGAGCAAGTGGAAGTCGGCAAGTATATTGGCTTCCGATTCTTCCAAAACCTGGCGCACCTTTTTTAAATAGTCCGGATGTTCAAGAACTTTCCTCTCGGACTCAGGCGTTAGCCGGGAAAGCAGTACATAGGCCGGCATATGCTTCTCCTAGCCTGTCGTGCTTGAATCGCCTTTGAGCATCTCAACAAAATCCTCGACACCCATAGCAGGTAAAGTGGTGATCTGGATCGTGCCTCTTGACCCCAATTCTACCGCCAGTCGCGCCATAACTTCATTGGTTGGCGCTTCAATGATATTGACGAAATCATACCCCCCCAAGACTGCATACTGGGCAGTGACTCTCGCCCCCATTGATTCAATTTCCTTGTTAACCGCCTGCAGTCTTTCGGGCCGCTCTTTTAGTGTTTTTCGACCTTCATCAGTCAAATTACTCAACATGATATAAGTTGCCATAAAGCCCCTCCTTAAGTTCAATCATCCCGTCGCAAAAACGCTTCGGCTCCGGGATCTGTTTTTTCCACAACGTATCGACCCGGTGCCTTGTCCAAACCATATCATAGCCTGTCAGAATCTTTCTGCGCGTGACCTTTTTACATCAATCAGAATATCCGGGCAAACCTTCATGAATTTACCAATCGCCAGTATTCTCCATAGAAGCCCAGGGTTCCTTCGGCGCTAGTGCTTCACCTGACTGCAGTAATTCGATGGAAATATTATCTGGCGATCTGACAAACGCCATCCTGCCATCTCTCGGTGGCCTGCTGATGGTTACACCACCATCCTGTAGTTGTTGGCATGTTTCATAGATATCATCGACGGCATAGGCTAGATGGCCAAAATTTCTACTTCCTTCTCCCAGGGCATCGCCATCCCAGTTATACGTGAGTTCGACCTGGGCATCATTATCGCCAGGAGCAGCGAGAAAGACTAATGAAAATCTTCCTTGCTCATTGTCGTATCGACGAAGTTCGCGCAATCCCAACTTGTTGCAATAAAAGTCCAGTGATTCATCAATGTCATTTACCCGAACCATGGTGTGAAGGTATTTCATCGTCTCTCCCTATAGAACTTTTCTGGTGATCTTTTAGACCAGGTCGCGCGGCCGTGACCAGGGCTAGATTCCGTATCGTTTTCCGGCAGGCAACTGCTGCCTCCTCTCCCTTCAGGGTAAAGTGTTGAAAGAAAAATTCTTCCCTACCATCCGAGAGGAAATCCTGCGGCGTCAGAATGCCATAAATCACCGGTGTATTGGTACTCATTTGCACCCGCATGGTCGCATCCAACACGGATTGGGCGACAAATTCATGACGATAAATTCCATGGTCTACAACAAGGCCACAGACGACGATAATGTCATACGCAGAAGATCGGGCACAGCGATCCGCCAGTAGTGGAATTTCAACCACACCTGGTGCTTCAAAAAAGTCGATATGAACCTGGTCCTGTTCAAGTTTCCGTAGCTGGCAATCGAACGAAATGCGAAATTGATCCACAATATCCTTGTGCCAGCAGGATTGTATGAAGGCAACACGATATCTATTACTCATAATAGGATTCCTTGAGTATTTAGGGTTTTTCAAATTCGTGACCCGACTCAGGAACCTGGGGGCTTTCTGGAAACGTCCCAGTAAAAAGGAAGTGACGCACTGCTTTCGCTTTGCCGAAGACGGATGGCAGGTCAATGCGCTGACCGGATTAGCTATTTATTTTAGTTATTATTCAATATTGATCAATAGGTCAATTGTACAACTTCGTAACTGTCCTGCAGAAGTTGAATAAGTCCCTTCTCGCCACACATGTGTAATGGGCCCACCACCACGAGATAGGTCCCGGTTGTGCTCGCATATTCATGT
>JAPUGI010000019.1 GCA_027292925.1 Gammaproteobacteria bacterium | reverse complement strand
GGCGGTACGACGTATCGGCGGCCGAGGGTCAGGCCCCATGGACGGGTTCACGCCGGTGCGGCAAGGGGATACCCAACACAGTGACCCGAATGATCTCGGAACTAAGTATCCTTAAGCGGAACGAACTTGACAAAGCTATCTCGGATGTACGCGTACCGGTAACTCTGCGTACCCTCTGACAAAGTTGGAGGCAACGCGAACCGGTTCGCCCACTACTTCAACGTTACGAAAACGTTTGTTAATCTCTTCCCAGATTGTGCGAAGTTGCATTTCGGCGAGACGGTTGCCCATGCAGCGGTGAATACCAAAACCGAATGAGAGATGGTGGCGGGGTTTCTCGCGATCGATAATAAAATCGTTTGGTCGGTCAATGACCTCTTCATCTCTATTACCAGATACATACCACATGACAACCTTATCGCCTTTTTTGATGGACTTGCCGTTAATTTCCACATCGTTGATGGCACGGCGGCGCATATGGGTGAGTGGCGTTTGAAAGCGAATAATTTCCGGGATCATGCTTGGGATTAATCTCGGGTTTTCTCGCAGTTTGTCATATTCAGCAGGGAACTTGTTGAGTGCGTAGACACCGCCAGAGATTGAATTGCGGGTCGTATCGTTGCCACCGACGATCAGCAGAATCAAGTTACCCAGGAATTCCATTGGCTCCATATTTTGAGTCGCAGGGTTGTGCGCCATCATGGTGATCAAGTCGTAGTGTTCTGTTGGATCCCATTTCACACGTTCGTTCCAGAGGTTAGTAAAATACTCCAGGCACTCCAGCATGCCTTCGCGCCTGGACTCTTCGGGCATTGTGCCACCGGTTGCAACGGTGGATGTTGCCAGGTCCGACCAGACTGTGAGTTTTCGTCTCTCTTCAAACGGGAAGTCAAATATTGTTGCCAGCATCTGCGTTGTAAGTTCGATAGAGACCAGGTCCACCCAGTTAAACGTTTCACCGACTGGTAGTTCGTCCAGGATTTTTCCAGCCCTCTCTCGAATTATCGGTTCCAACTTAGAAAGATTGTCGGGTGCAACAACGCCTGTCACCGCCATTCGCTGTTCGTCGTGTTTTGGTGGATCCATCGAGATGAAATTGGGAGTCTCAAAGTCTGGCGGTCGGTCGCCAATGCTGACGCCGCCCACGGAAGAAAGGTCCTGGTGATTTTTATCAACTTCCATAATGTCGTTGAATTTTGTGATCGACCAGAAAGGTCCGAATACACTCTCCTTGCAATAGTGCACAGGGTCCTCTTTCCTGAGTCGTTCAAAATAAGGCCACAGGGTATCCGTTTTATATAGCATGGGATCAGAGACATTGATCTCATCAATGGGGATGGACCAGGGGTCCACTGCCTTGATTGCTGCTTCGTCCGTAACTGGCGTGGCTTCGCTCATCATTGCCTCCTTCCCTAAAAAGACTGGCTATCCGTTGACCTCTGGGCTCAATGTAAACCCTTCGTAGTTGCTGGTCACCACTTCTTCGCATTTTTTCCGGTATCGGCCGACGCCACCGACGTAGGGCATAAAAACGCGAGTCTTACCGGGTATATTTGCCCCCAGGTACCAGGAATTGCAAGTGGGTGCGGTGAACATGGTCCCTTTGGCCACCTGGTTTACGTGTTCCACCCAGGTTTCTTCAGCATCCGTCGTTGGTTCAATCTCTCTGATCTGATGTTTTCCAAGATATTCGATGCAATCAGAGATCCATTCAACATGCTGTTCAATGGAAACCAGTACGTTGCTCAATACAGACGGGCTGCCGGGACCGGTGATGGTAAACAGGTTTGGAAATCCATGAACTTGCAGTCCGAGGTATGCAACCGGCCCATCCGCCCACTTATTGACCAGTGTTTGGCCTTGCTTGCCACGGATATCAATTTTGTTCAGAGCACCGGTCATGGCATCAAATCCTGTGGCATAAATCAGGATGTCAAATTTGTACTCGTCTTGACGTGTCCGCAGGCCTAAAGGTGTGATGCATTCGATAGGGTTTGCTGTCAGATCTACAAGAGTGACATTGTCACGGTTGAACGCTTCATAGTAGTCAGTATCAAATACCTGGCGTTTACAGCCAATTGGGTAACCCCTGGGTTTTAATTTTTCTGCCACATCCGGATCATTGACCAACTGCTCCACCGTGTCGCGATACAGATTACAGGCTACTTCATTGGCTTCAATATTTGTGTATACATCACTGTAAGTCCTGAAGGCACTGAAGCCGATGTCATGCAGTGCTTCCCGTCTTTCTTCCTCTGAGGTATCAAGAATACTACTTGGAGGGGGTGCGTCAGGATTAGGTTTAGGTAACATAAATGTGGACATGCCGACGGGTGAATATCGTTGCATATGACGCACTTGCAGATAATTTTCCTTATAACGTGATTCAGTCTTGGTGTTTAGAGGATGATTGTTAGCAGGAAAAGTATAGACCGGGGTTCGCTGAAAAACAGTTAGGTGCAATGCTTCTTCAGCGATAACTGGAATAGCCTGAACCCCAGATGAACCTGTACCAATGATGGCTACTTGCTTGCCGTTGAAGTCCACTGCATCTTTAGGCCAGAGCCCGGTATGGTAGCTTGACCCTTCAAACTCATCCTTTCCATCAAAATCGGGGACGTTTGGTGCAGACAGGCACCCGGTGGCCATGATGCAAAATCTGCAGCGGTAATGCTTATCCCTGTCGGTGACAACTTCCCACCGGCTGGCGTTTTCATCGAAAACGGCAGAAGTCACCCGTGTGCAAAATTGTATGTCCCGGCGGAGATCAAACCGGTCCGCTACATGATTGGCGTATTCAAGGATTTCCGGTTGTGCAGACATGACTTCCGGCCATCGCCATTGCTGTTCCAGTTCTTCTGAGAAGCTATAGGAATATTCCATCGTGGGTACATCACAACGGGCACCGGGATAGCGATTCCAGTACCAGGTACCGCCGACGTCATCCGCGGTTTCGATCACCAGAACACTGAGACCCATGCGTCTGAGTCGATACAACATGTACATACCGGCAAAACCGGCACCGACCACTACAACATCAAATTCCTTCATCAGTGAAGTCAATTCCTGTAAAAAACTGCCTGCACAGTCTGCCAAGGTCGTTGCCACTACTCAACAGTTCGCGTAACAAGGTCGTAAATTGGTAATATCAGAAGCCCCTGGCAAGCCTGTTGCACAACCTAACTTAGAGAACAAGATGGCAGAAGAGCAGACAAATCAGCAGTCAGAACAACCGGGAGAATGGAAGGTGCCGGAGGAGGGCTTCGAGTTTGAGCCGGACACGATTGTTGTTACTCAAGAGCACCAGGTCGAGAAACTTGCCGCCTGCGGCTTGCAAGACAGTACTTTCGATGGGTTTGTAGACGCGTCATTCTATATTGGCCTCGGTATTCACGCCGGTATAAAGAACGGCATCAGTGCGCAGGGTAACGTCAATATGCTGCAGAACCTCATACAACATCGACCTGTCCGTCTTGGAGAAGCGCTGACGGTCAAAGGCTATATCAAAAAGATTACTGAGGTTCCACGCGGAGTAACAGTGGATACCGAGGTATGGTTTGAAGGCGAAGACGGCAAAAGGGCTGTTTCTGCGCCCAGACGATCCCTGAAACCGGACCCTCGCAAGAAAAACGCTCGAGGTGCCGGAGACAGGCCAGCGCCCGTAGTGGAGGCGCCCGGTCGGTTGGAACGGTTCGGCCAGTATCAGCTAACCCCGGAAGCTGTAAAAAGTTACAGCGAGGAAGGAAACAGCATTCACTACGAGATGGAAGCCGCGAACAGGGCTGGTTTTCGTGCGCCGATCATTGGCGGTGGCATGGGTGTCCATTATCTGGTTCATACACTCATGCGTCACTGCAAGCCTCAATCATTTGAACTATCCGTTTATTTCAGAAGACCTATTTTCTGGGATGATGAATTCACCGTTGCCGCGGACTCAACAAGCGGAGCATGGCGCGCTATTTGTCTTTTTAGGGAAGATAAAGTCTTGACCGAGGCAAAAATTGAAAACCTGGTAACTGCAAAATAGCGACTAAACTATTTGCGTGACGCGAACAATCTTGGTGGCAAGCCAGGAGCAAACGGATGTAAATGAAACCAACCAGCTGGAGTTCAAGATGATAAGAATTTTTTCAATCCTTGTGTTGCTACTTGCATCGACAAGTTATTTTGCGGAAGAGGAAACAGAAACGCCGCCGACTCCCATGGAACTCGCCATCTCCGATGAGATGAAATATGACTCCAGGTTTGTCGAAGTCCACGGCAGCCGTATGCACTATGTTGAAGGTGGAGACCTGGTGAGTAAGAATGCCCAGGTATTCCTTTTTCTGCATGGAAATCCCTCATCGTCTTACCTGTGGCGCAATGTAATGCCACATATCGAGCCTCTCGGTCGGGTGATCGCTGTGGATCTGGTGGGATTTGGTCAATCAGATAAACCGGATATTGGTTACACCTACCAGGAGCATAGTAAATACGTTGATGGTTTTATTGCTGCCCTGGACCTCAAGGACATCACGCTGGTAATCCATGATTGGGGTTCAGTGTTAGGTCTGGATTACGCCCGGCGAAATAGCGGCAACGTGAAAGCAGTAGCAATGATGGAGGCCCTCATACCTCCAGCGTTTCCCGCAAAGGACTACGGTGTTTTTGGTGGTTTCGCTGATGTGTTTAAGAATTTCCGCACTCCAGAAACTGGAAGACCATTGCTTATAGACCAGAATTTTTTTATCGAAAACTTCCTCCTTCAGGCAACACTTACGCGGACCTTGTCCGAAAAGGAAAAAGAAACCTATCGAAAGCCATTCCTTGATCCCAAAGACAGGGAGCCAATATACGTATGGCCGAACGAGCTACCCATTGGTGGCGAACCCGCCAGAAATGTCGCTGTCGTTAATGCGGTAGCAGACTGGCTAAAAAAATCTTCGACTCCAAAGTTACTGCTTTATGTTACACCTGGTGCACTCGTGTCTCCGCAAAGTGCGAAATGGATGCAGGAAAACTACCGTAACCTGGAGGCTATATTTGTGGGTTATGGCGCACACTACATTCAGGAAGATAATCCCGAGGCTATCGGGCGCAATATTAATCTCTGGTATCAGCGCAAGTTCGGAAGCTAGCGTCATACTGGACTTACGTCATGCCGGACTGATCTGGTATCCGGTATCCGGCTGGATGGGTATTACTCGGCGTGCCCTGTGAAGCTGAATTCAATCTCGCCTTCGAGATAGCCTTCAATTGGCTGTTTGCCAAAGTTAATGGCGCGGCCATATTCCAGTGCTTCATCCATCGATAGGTGCTTGCCGTTTGAATGCAGTGAGGGCCGCCAGCAGTCCAATTGTATAGAGGAGTGCACCAAGGATGAACGCTAAATCCGGAATATCCAGTAATTCGTAGGCAGTCCACCCGATGACCGGGCCGAATGCGGCGCCCAGATCTCCAGCAGTAGCGTAGCGGGCATAGATTCTTGAACCCCGGCGACTGGCTTCAGCTGATACCACAGTGAAAAGGGCGGTCCCACACATAAAAAACACAATGATACCCGTTGCCAATGCAGCAAGGCTGTTACTCATACTAAGTAACAGCATGACGGCTACGCCAGTGACAAAACACAGTGGCGCACCAATGTGCAATCCGACGCGATCGATAAGTACACCGTAAAAAGGTGCGCCCAGGGTATCCAGGATCCAGCGACACCCGAGCAATAAGCCATTCAGTGTCGCAATTCCGATCAGGATTCCAAACAGATCGACTTCATGACCATAACGGCTGAGCAGAATGAAGCCAAGCGTGGACATGAGTAATCCCGGTCCGACGCTACCGATACAGAAGCCGCAAATTAACAGGGCGCGTTGTCCCGATCTTAATTGGCGTTCTTTCCATTCGGTATTGCGAGTACCTACCGATTGAATACCGGAGGATAAGGCAAACGGAATGGCTAGGAATGAGCAAAGGCAGAACACAACCAGCGTGGTAGTGAAGCCAAACAGATCGAAAAGGATTCCGCCCAGCACGATTCCCACGACGCTGCCGATTCGGGAAATACCATTGTAAAAACCCATCATCTGGCCGAGATCCTTGGGTTCGCTCAAAGCGGCGACGCCCATGACGCCGATGTGGCGGATAAATGACCAACACAGTCCCCACAGACATCGGGCGATCAACAGGATGAGGAAAGAAGAAACGACGGCATAGACAGCGGTCAGCAGGGCGCCCAGAGCCAGGCTCGCGGCCAGCATCAGGTGAGCGGGAAACCGACCCACCAAGCGTTCAGCCAGGTGATTGGTGAACAGTCGAATCCAGCGATTGGCAGAGAGCAGAATGCCCACCTGGATGGGTAGAAGACCAATTTCCTGGAAGTAAAGAGGCAACAAGGCATACAGCGCCTGGTCTCCCAGCAACGATAGGGCGGTGGCGGTTGCCGTAAAAACAGTTGTGCGGGATGGTCGCCTAAGCAATGTTCTCAAAAACCCTGGGTTTGAAGACGTCGAGTGTCTTCATGGATGTTAGCTGACAAATTTCTCGATTCTATCGAAAGCTTTCTCTAGTTCCTCTACTGGATGGTTGAGAGATATGCGCACATAATTTTTGGTAATTGCTCCGAAACCTTCACCTGGCAGCACCGAGATACCTTCTTCGGCCAACAAACCTTGAGCGAACTTGAGTCCATCTTCTGCGACTTCGGAGACATTGACCATCAGGAACATACCCGCCTCCGGCTTCTGGCACTGCAGGCCTTCAATCTTCTCGATGCGCTCGCAGGCATAGTCCCGTCTCGTCTTGTATTCACCGGTAATGGATTGTATGTACTCACCATCGTTCTGCATTGCAAAGGCTGCGGCATCCTGGATAAATTGGCTGCAACCAAAGATGGTCGCAGAGGTAAAGTTGAGTAGTTTTTCAACCACGCTCACCGGCGCGACCGTCCAGCCAAGCCGCCAGCCGGTCATAGCATGAGATTTTGATAAGCCATCTATGACGATGACATTTTCCAGGCTCGTCGCCGCAGTCCTTGCGGAGATGTGTTTTCGCTCAAAAGTGATCATGGAGTAGACCTCATCACAGATCAGCCAGATATTGTTTTCAAGGCAGAAGTTTGCCAGGTAGCGCAGTTGATCACCCGGAATCATGTTGCCCGCCGGGTTACCAGGCGTGTTAAGGAGCAACGCTTTGGTTTTGCCTGTCACCGCCCGTTCAATTGCACTTGAATCGAGGGCGAACCCGGCTTCAGCTTTACATGGAACCTTGATGATTTGTGCACCGATCGCCTGAAATATCCCCTGGTAACCGATGTAGGTGGGTTCCGCCACAATGAGCTCGTCGTCGGCATCAAGCAGACAGCACAGTACACTGTAAACTGCATTGGTGGCGCCTGGGAAGATGATGACTTCTTCAGGTGTGGTGAGTTTGCCACTTGCCTGGGTTTCAATGTCCGCAATCGTCTGGCGTAAATCCAATTCGCCCATGCCGGGAGAATAATGAGTACGACCACGATACAAACTGGTGACGGCATGTTCGATGATCCGTTCTATGGTGGCTAGATCAGGGTCTCCCACGGACATCATGATAATGTCCTCACCGTCGGCCAGGCGCTGCATCGCTTGCATGTGGACCTGCCATAGGTCAGGCCCGGTGTCTTCAAGCCGCCTGGCGGCAAGGCTGAATCTTGGCTCAAAACTCATGCGATTTTTCCGATCAATTTCATGCGCGCATGCTAACGGAAATATGGTTTTGATAGAATGATGAATTCCACCAATTTAGAAAACTGAACGATGCAGTCTGAAGGAGAAAATGCCGCCCGGGCTTTTATTGATGCATTCAATGCACAGAATCATGAGGCGCTTGCTGCAACACTAAATTATCCGCACGTCCGTCTTGCCGGTGGCCTTTCCAAGAGTGTCTTATATTGGTTCCCATCAAATCTCGCCAATGTGCAACGCGATTGGTAATTTGATCTGCTACCCTGGGGAAACTGATTTCTATTGTCGCCAACGTAAATCCGGTTACTTCTATAGGAAATGTGAAGTATTGAAGAATGGATGATAACTCATTGTTGAAAAAAGCAACCTCAGCTCTTTCAAAAAGAAGGGATAATGGACTCGGCGTCACCTGCCGTCCTTGAGACAGATAGTGGTGTGACTGTCAGGAGAGACTGGACTAAAATTCACCCATGCCGCTGAGGAGCTAAACGCGGCTGTACACCGCGCGCCAGGTTGCGTTATGTTGTCGCTCTGATCATCAACAGTGAGAGAGAAGATACCGTGAAAGTTGAAAACAAGGTTCAGCCAAATGAAGAGCAGATGAAGGGTTTTCTCGAGGGAGACGCAGATACGCCGATCTACATGGTGAACTTGCTCAAGTTCAAAGAGAAAGCTGAGTATTTGGACGGGCGCGAGACTGATTTAAGCGGTCAAGAAGCTTATGCAATTTATGGACAGGAAGTTCAGGAACACCTAGCAAAGGTAGGTGGCAAAGGTGTCTTCGGGGGTCAGGTTAGTCGGCTGATGCTTGGCGAAGTCGAAGACTTATGGGACATGGTCGCAATCGCCATGTATCCCAGCAAGAAAGCAATGCTCCAGATGATTACAGATCCTGACTATATTGAGAGCGCTAAACATCGAACGGCTGGACTTGAAGGTCAACTCAACATTGAGACGAGGGTTGGCGCTAGTGTTCCTTTCCAGTAGTTGAGGAGGGGTCGTTCCTGTAATCCCAGTAAGGGAAGTCTGCTTTTGGCCGATAGCGGCATTAGAGGCCGTTACCGTTATGTGGTCGCTTTGCTCTCCAAAGCAACCCGTTAGGTGTTCTCGGCATCGATTAGTCCGGCGATATATTCCCTATATTCCACACTAAAAGAAATTGGATTCGATTCCCACCATTCGATAAAACCAGGTTGTGTGAATACCCACCGGAGGGTTTGTTCTTCTGCGATATATAGCTGTTCCTCCATTGTCCCAATTTTCCGTTGGTAATAAAGTGTCTCAAATACTCTCATGTATGCGATATTCATGAACGAAAACGAAACTAGTTCATCTTCTGTAAGGTTCGATAATCTCTCATTACCGAGCCTCCACACCCTCCCAACTTCAGGATTTTGGATAATCTGAATACTGATATTGTTGAAGGAATCGGTAATTGCATGGTGAGCCGAAGCTTTCACTGCCTTAGTATTTTGTTTTACTTGTAGGGCTAAGTAAGCAATCGTAGCTATAACAGCAATCGCTCCAACAAGCTCGCCAATCGCTCCAATTGCGTCCCAGTTCATAAGACCTTTCCTCGTTGTTTAAGCTGATGTTACATCAGAATCGATTTTGTCTGCTTTTGGCCGAAAGCACACGAGCAGCGAAGTCTATTTCCCCCACCATTTACTTCCGCAGTTCCCTCAATAGCGGCGTTTTTCAACTCGGCATTACAAACTCATCAGCAAACACAAGGTTCCCTTGTGTGTTGTCCGCGCGATGATGGATGATCACAATCTTGTCTTTGAGGAACATTATTATTTTCTCTTCAACTTAAATAAAATACCCCTGTCATCTTTTCCGAAACGTCCCACAAATTTGCGGCAACGTCATCTTTTTTGGCATGCCCAGCGGATTCTACTTTTTTGGGATAACCACTGATTTCTTGAAATCCACCAGGACCATAATAATCATTGCCTTGCACATCAGGGGCAACCGCCGCATAGAGGGTAGGCAGCGCACCCATTTCGCTGTTTTGAACGAATAAACTCAGTACTCTGAATAAAGGGCTGTGCCTCGACAGCTCTGTAGCGGTCGCACCTGGATGAGCTGAAGCCACAATAACGCCCGATGATTGTTTATCTAATCGTTTTTGAAGTTCATTGGTGAAGTAGAGATTTGCCAGCTTGCTATCACCATAGGATCGCATTTTACTATAACGTCTCGCTTCCCAATTGAGATCCTCAAAGTTCAATTTTCCAAATTTATGAGCCGTACTGCTGACATTCACAATACGACTGTTAGGTGTGTTTTTGATCAAATCAATCAAGAGTCCCGTCAACGCGAAATGCCCTAAATGGTTGGTTCCAAACTGCAATTCAAACCCATCTTTGGTTTTGGTGTAGGGAGGAGTCATGACCCCAGCATTGTTAATGAGTAAGTCTAATTTTTTGAATTTTGTCTTGAAGGTTTCGGAAAACTTATGAACCGACTCCAGATTAGCTAAATCCACTAACATCACTTGTATA
>JAPUGI010000189.1 GCA_027292925.1 Gammaproteobacteria bacterium | reverse complement strand
TTCGACCGGGTCGCGCAGACGTCTCGATTCAAATCCTGCCATTGTTTACAATGGCCGATCTTCGGGGCGTAGCGCAGTCTGGTAGCGCACCACACTGGGGGTGTGGTGGTCGTAGGTTCAAATCCTGCCGTCCCGACCAATTATATTTTATAGTCTAGGAGGTGGGGTGGTCGTAGCACTCGCCGTGCACGCTCGATGGAAGAAAAATTTGCCATGCTGCATGCGGACCTTGTAGGCAACTTGCTATGAAAGTCCTGCACGTCTATCGAACTTACTTCCCGGATACCCAGGGAGGGGTTCAAGAAACGGTAAGACAGATATCCCTGGGAACATCGAAGCTCGGTGTAAGCAACCGAATATTCACACCGAGTGCCGGGCCGCATCCGGCAATTCTCAATCACCCGGAGGGAGACGTCCACCGGGTTAAACTCAATTTTGAGATTGCCTCTTGTGGATTCTGTATCACCGGGATTCCTGAATTCAAACGCTGTGTACAGTGGGCCGACATTGTTCACTATCATTTTCCCTGGCCATTTGCCGATGCGTTACATTTTATGGCAAATGTCAGGAAACCCACGCTGGTGACCTATCATTCCGATGTGATACGACAGCGTGTACTTTCAGCGCTTTATTCACCTGTTATGAAACGTTTCTTGCAAAGTGCCCAGAGAATTGTTTGTACGTCCCCGAATTATCTCGCCAGCAGTAAGGTCCTGAATGCGCTTGGAAAAACGTGTGGCGTCATTCCCATTGGGTTGAACAGGGAATCTTACCCGGCAGTGGTGGAAAGCGAACTTAGCCAGTTACGTCAACAACATGGCGAAGGGTTCTTCCTGTTTGTGGGGTTGCTTCGCTACTACAAAGGCTTGCACACGCTGCTTGATGCAGCGCTGATCACGCCATACAAAATTGTCATCGTCGGCGCAGGTCCGCTGGAGAAGGAATTGAAACAAAAAGTGCGAAAGCTTGGTTTAGCAAATGTGCATTTCACTGGATACATACCCGATACTCAGAAAATGGCACTGATCAAACTGTGTCGTGCATTGGTACTGCCCTCTAATCTTAGATCTGAAGCCTTTGGAGTGTGTCTCCTGGAGGGCGCCATGAACGGCAAACCTCTGATTTCGACCGAGGTGGGAACAGGCACCAGTTTTGTCAATATCGACTCGGAAACCGGCTACGTCGTACCGTCGGAAAATGCCCCGTTGCTGGCCGATGCCATGAACAAGTTGGGTAGCGATTCTGAACATGCTGAAGGAATGGGAAAAAATGCGTTGGCTCGTTTTGAATCAGTGTTTACCAGCAAACAAATGGCAGACGCCTATCTACATGAATACAAACAATTAACTAATTCGTCATCCTGAGCGAAGCCGCAGGATCTCGTCAGAGAACGAGCATTGCTACAACACGATATCGTCGACACTACCCTTACTGGTCGCAACCAGACACAAGGCCACCGGTAGCCAGAACACTAGCCAGTGAAAATCGATCTTCTCCAACAGCCTGTCTCCATCAATAAAAAGCGAAGAGACGGCAAATAAAAATGTACTCAAAGCAAGAACCACAATCGGTGTAAAACCCAGCTTACCAAGTTCTCTGAAACAGGCGCCAATTAAAACCAGCAGCAAAAATATTCCAACCAAACCACCGTAGAAAAATGTGGAGAAATAAATACTGTGCGCATGTTGGAAAGTTATTCCACCAATAATAAGCTCGCTGTTGCTCGCAATACCATTGCCAAGAAATAAGTTTACCTGGTAGGTGTCCTCCAATGTCTTCATCCAAATCTCAGGTCGAAAACTCGTCGCCCGGTGCAGCACTTCACCCCAATAGCCTGCAAGCCATGTCGTCGCAATAGTGATGACCACAATTGCAAAGAAGCTGCCGACTATCACAGCCTTGCTTTTCAGTGAAATGTCTTTTTGGAGAATGACACTGGCAGGAATAGAGACGATCAAGCCAACCCAGACGCTACGCGTTTCCGTGAATAAAATTCCGGCCAACAGAATCAGAAAACAAATCGACCACAAAAAACGCATCCACCGCGAATGTAGCAACGCAAGGTTCGCACAGATAGTGGCAGCAATGCCGTAGGAGAGGGCGGCGATAACCGGGTTGCGGAGACGTCCCATCGCATAAAGCCTTTCCTCGATAAGGGGCTGGTAATCGGGGAGATAAAAATACAAAAAGATGGAGTAAACGCATGAGATCGTTGCTGACAAAACCGTCACCAACAACAGCCACTTGAGAAATTCCGGGTACTGGCTACTTATCACGGCGATACCCAGCACAAAAGACACTAACAAAAACGCGTATCCAAAATATTTTGCAACCAGCAACGGGCTTGCATTGTCTGACCAGGCTGCCGACGCAACGAGGTAGAGAAGAAAAACGGTAACCAGCACAACAATGGGTCGACTGAATGAAGCAAAAAGAGTGTCTGGCCGAATGATGATGAAAGGAATGAACGCGATAGCTGCCAGGTAGGTTGGAAAATTATTTATCTTGCCGTTTGCAGCGAGGTAATAGGTAACGATGGTTAACACCAACATCGCGCCCAGGGAAACGTTTGCAACCTTAAATAACTTTTCCAGAGAACCTCCCATGGTCATCCTGACGTTTCACTATCAGAATTAAAACCTGCATTATTCTATAATGCGAGACGGATTCAAATGAGGTTTGGAAGTTGTCAATAGTCCCTGTCATTCTCTGTGGTGGAACCGGTTCAAGATTATGGCCCTTGTCACGTGAGCATTTCCCTAAGCAGCTCCTGTCATTGGTCGATGACAATTCCCTACTGCAAAACACCTTGATGCGAATCCAGAATATCTCCGCCGTGAAACCACCGATCCTGGTCTGCAACGAGAGTCACCGGTTCCTTATCGCAGAACAACTCAGGACCGCCTCGGTTGAACCTGAAACCATCATGCTGGAGCCTGTCGGGCGAAATACAGCACCCGCAATTGCTCTCGCTGCGCTGGAGGCTGAAGAAAATGATGCGAAGGCGATCCTGGTGGTCTTACCATCCGACCATGTTATTACGGACCAGCAAGCGTTCGAGCATGCACTCGAGTCTGCAGTTGAACTAGCCGAGGAAGACCAATTAGTTACTTTTGGCATAAAACCGACTGGTCCGGAAACTGGTTATGGATACATCAAAGCTGGCGATGCCGTAAAAGCAGGCATGAATGTAGAAGAATTTGTCGAGAAACCGGACCTGGCGACCGCAGAGCAATACCTCGCCTCAGGAGACTATTACTGGAACAGCGGCATGTTCGTCTTCAAGGCATCCAACTTCCTGGCAGAATTAAAACGCCAGCGTCCGGATATAGAACAATCAGTTCGCGATGCCTTTTCCGGTAAAACAATGGACGCCGATTTTACCCGCCCCGATGAAACGGCATTTTCTGATTGTCCGGCTGATTCCATCGACTATGCGGTGATGGAAGGCACACAGTCAGCCGCCATGGTTCCACTTGATGCGGGTTGGAGTGATATAGGTTCCTGGGATGTACTCTGGCAAATATCCGATAAAGACAGTGATCAAAACACGTTGCTGGGTGACGTCATCATCGACGAGGTCAATGACAGCTACATACGCGCAGAACACAGGCTAGTTAGCGTGGTTGGTCTTGAAAATATTGTGGTGGTAGAAACCGCAGATGCCGTCATGATCGCTTCAAAAAGCCAGGTGCAGAATGTGAAAAATATCGTTTCCAACCTGCAATCCTGTGGTCGTGAGGAACGGGTCACGCACCGCAAGGTGCATAGACCCTGGGGTTACTATGAAAGCCTGGATTCTGGTGACCGTTTTCAGGTTAAGCGAATATGCGTCAACCCTGGTGCGAAACTCTCGTTGCAA
>JAPUGI010000188.1 GCA_027292925.1 Gammaproteobacteria bacterium | reverse complement strand
TTATAGTATGTGGTCCTGCTAGCGGTGCCACATACCCCCACCAATAAACGCGCCTGAGCCGGTAGCGTCGGCACCGAAGTCAGCCGTGGCGCATAATGAACCTCAGCCTTTGGGCTGATCAAGGATGATACGGAGCAGGAGCGACACGGATGTCGGCTCATTGTGCTGTTGCGCCAGGCCAGGAAGGGAGGGCTCGCACCGGCGTCTATCGTAGGCCAACCTTTTGCAAATGCCGGTCATAAATTTGTGTTAGTTGTCGCGACCTCTTGCGTAGGTCCATACATGCGCACTCAACCGGGCTGTATTTCACGGTTCTAAAAACGGTTCGAGTGAATGTTCATTCAGTAGCCGTCCGGAATCTTGTGCAAACCCCAAGTGCAGTACGTAAGCTAGTCATCTGAAAGCGCCGGACCGGCAACGGCTTTAATTTCCCTGGGCTTTAGCACCTGATCGGAATCGCTGCGTACGGTCATTGGCTGGATGGCTTGTTGGGTGGCTCTTTCGACGAATATCCATCTATCACCTTTGGGGTTTGGCCGATACTTATCTCCCCATTGAGTCAAGGCAATCAATGCGGGTTGCAAGGCCAAGCCTTGGTCTGTCAGAAAATACTCGGAGTAGGCACCTTCTTCAGATTCCCGCCTTTCTAACACGCCTTCTTCGATTAATCGGTTAAGGCGCGACGTCAGGATATTTCGCGCGATACCCAGGCGACGCTGAAAGTGGCCGAATCGTTTTACACCATAAAATGCGTCCCTCAATATTAATAACGACCAGCGTTCTCCCACTGCCTCCAGGGTTTGGGCGAGTGAGCAATTCATTTCAGAGTAGGATTTATACTTCATGGGTAGGATTCTATATAGTTCTATCATGAAATCAACTAGTTTTGTCATGAGAATAAGTGGTTGCTTGATGAAACTTTATGGATTAAGGTGCTCACTTCCTAATTAAAGGAAGTTCGATATGACTCAGAAACAAAAGCCGGTTGCGTTAGTTGTTGGCGCGGGAGATTACATCGGGACGGAAATCAGTACGCGATTCGCCCAAGAGGGTTACGCAGTTTGTATGGGCAGGCGCAACGGAGAGCTGCTTGAGCCGATAGCTGAGGAGATTCGTAACGATGGGGGGGAAGCGTATCCCTTCACACTCGATGCAAGAGATGAAGACGCCGTTATTGCTCTATTCAAAAATATTGAGCACGAGATTGGGTCCCTGGAGGTTGTCATTTTTAATATCGGCGCCAACGTCAACTTTCCAATCCGCGATACAACGTCCCGGGTCTTTCGTAAAGTCTGGGAGATGGCTTGCTTTTCAGGTTTTCTTTGTGGTCGGGAGGCAGCCAACTACATGGTGCCGAGAAACAATGGGTCGATCTTTTTTACCGGTGCAACCGCCAGCTTGCGAGGAGGAAAAGGGTATGCTGCGTTCGCCGCGGCAAAATTTGGCCTGCGAGCCATGGCCCAATCTCTGGCCAGGGAACTTGGCCCTCAAAACATTCATGTTGCTCACCTAATCATTGACTCAGGTGTGGATACAGCGTGGGTACGTGAGCGCATGAGCGAACGGGGGGAGGATTTGAGTCAACTACCGCCTGATCAACTTATGAATCCAGCATCAGTGGCAGAAGCTTATTGGAACTTGCATCAGCAGAGTCGGGATGCATGGACATTTGAAACAGAATTGCGACCGTATGGTGAAGCCTGATAGTCGCAAAAAAGAGGAGAACGGGAATGGCGGTACTAGAGTTTCATTTTGATTTTGGCAGCCCGAATGCCTACATGGCACACAAGGTTTTACCAAACATCGAACAACGCAACGATGTGACATTTGACTATATACCAGTTTTGCTGGGGGGAGTATTTAAAGCGACCAATAATGTGTCACCGGCGACAAATACCCGGGTTGTTGCTAACAAACCAGAATACCAACAACTCGAAATGCAACGCTTCCTCAGGAAGCACCAGATAGAATTCAACTTCAACCCGGATTTTCCCATTAATACACTGCAAATTATGCGTGGTGCTGTTGCTGCAAAATTTGATGGGGCCGAAACCTTCAAAACCTATGTTGACGCTGTATTCGATGCGATGTGGTGCACACCCAAAAAAATGGATGACCCAGCCGTCATTGAATGGACTTTGGAAACAATGGATTTGGATGTTGAAAGGTTATCCGCGACGCCTGAGGTAAAGCAGCAGTTAATCCGTAATACAGAAGATTCCGTCGCTCGAGGTACGTTTGGTAGCCCCAGTTTCTTTGTTGGGGAAGAGCTCTTCTTTGGCAAGGACCGATTAGTGGATGTTGAAGAACAAATTATTTATCAGAAGCTAGTGGTTGCATCTTGATAAGCGCAGAAATTAGTAACGAAATATTGAGGTATCTATGGAAGTTCAATTAACAAAAGAGGACGTGCTGTTCCAGAATGAGGTGAGACAATTTCTTGAAGGAAATAAGTATCAGGATGGAACAGATTACGAGGCATGGCGATTAGCCTGGTTTGAAAACGCCCGTGCCAAGGGTGGATGGGATGTCCCAAAATGGCCGGTACAATTTGGCGGGCCAGGTTGGAGCCCTACCCAGCATTATATCTGGGAGCGAGAAACTGCGCAGGTGGAAATCCCCGGGGACTTTCCTTTTGGGCCTGTCATGCTGGCACCCGTGATCATGGGTTATGGAACGCCGGAGCAACAGGAGCGTTTCCTGCCGGATATTCGGGCCAGGGCTGTCAGTTGGTGCCAGGGTTACTCTGAACCGGGTGCAGGTTCAGACCTTGCGAGCCTCAAAACAAAAGCTGAACTCAGTGAAGATGGTTCTCATTACGTCGTGAATGGTACCAAGATGTGGATAACGGTTGCCCACCATGCCGATTGGATGTTCTGCCTGACGCGAACCTCAGATGCTGGTAGGAAGCAGGAGGGCATCACGTTTCTATTATTCCCGATGGACTCAGAAGGTGTGGAAGTGAAACCCATCATCACCCTGGGGGGCGTCCATGATGTTAATACGGTCTATCTTACCGATGTAAAAGTGCCCGTTGAAAATCGTATTGGTGAAGAGGGTAAGGGATGGACCTATGCAAAAGGTCTTTTGCAACACGAACGAACCGGGTTGGCGGGGATATCGCGGTCAGTCACTGCATTAGATGTACTCAAAGATCGGGCAAGATCAGTTAAGCGAGGTAATGGTTCATTGCTTGATGAGGCAGCCTATCGAAACAAGTTGGCAGAGCTTGAGATTGATCTAATGGCACTTGAGTATACAGAACTCAGATCCCTGGCAAAGTCCTCAGCTGGATCAGCGCCTGGGCCAGAGTCTTCCATCATGAAACTGAAAGGCACAGAAATCCAACAAAGAATCCAAAAGCTCACAGTGGAAGCCAGTGGTCCGTTTGCCGGTGCGTGGGGGAAACATGATCACGGCCCTGCGTTCGCGACTCAAACCACGCAGGCTTATTTATCAGGACGTGTCTACACAATTTATGGCGGGGCGAGCGAAGTCCAAAAAGACGTTATTGCGAAAAATGTGTTAGGACTAAAAAAATCCAGTAGGGCAAAGTAGATATGAATTTTGAATTGAGTGAAGAGCAGCAAATGATTCAGGACAGTGTGGCGAGATTCGTGCTGGATAATTACAACCTGGAAGAGCGAATCAAAAAAGTTGAGAGCGATTCAGGTTATAGCGAAGAGCATTGGCAGGTGATGGCCGGGCTTGGTTGGCTTGGATTGACCGTGCCGGGTGACTATGGTGGGTTCGATGGTAATCAGATCGATACCATGATTGTGATGGAGGAACTGGGCAAAGGTTTAGTGGTTGAACCCTATTTTGCCAACGTTCTATTGGGGGTGCGAGCCCTGGTGGCAGGTAATAACAAACATTTGATTGATAAAATTCTCACTGAGATTATTGAGGGGCGAAAGAAGATAACAGTTGCCTATCAGGAAGAGCAGTCCGGATTTCATCTCCATGACGTGGTAACACACGCGACGGAAGATAATGAGAATTTCATACTCAATGGTCGGAAGTGCATGATTTCCAACGCAGAAACCAGCGACTACATAATCATTTCTGCGAGGACATCTGGCGGCCAGATGGATCGTGATGGTATCACCTTGTTTCTGGTGCCGACTGCCAGTGAAGGTCTTTCATTTAATCATTTTCCCGTGGTGGACGGGTCGCGCGCGTCGGAAGTGACGATTGATCACCTGGTTGTTCCTGCTGTAAATATTGTTGGGGTATTGGATGATGGCTATAAGGTACTGGAAGAAATAGAAATTGATGCCATTCTTGCACTCTCTGCTGAGGCTGTCGGCGTGATGGAAGTACTTTACAAGGATACGGTTGAATATATTCAGGTGCGGGAACAGTTTGATCATCCCCTGGCGGATTTTCAGGTTTTGCAGCATCGCATGGTGGATATGTTCGTGAGTTATGAACAATGCAAGTCGATGTTACTTCGCGCAACACTTGATGTTGTTGATAACGGAACGAATGCCAAGAACACTGTTCACGCACTAAAACATCT
>JAPUGI010000187.1 GCA_027292925.1 Gammaproteobacteria bacterium | reverse complement strand
AACGTCAGGCAAGAAATTTGAATTTCCTGTTGAATGGGGTCTCGATCTGCAATCAGAACACGAGCGTTACCTTACCGAGGAACATGTGGGCAGACCGGTTGTTTTGATGAACTATCCTACACAGATCAAGGCTTTTTACATGCGACTCAACGACGACGAAAAAACAGTCGCCGCAATGGATGTGCTTGTCCCTGGTGTTGGTGAAATAGTCGGCGGCAGCCAAAGAGAAGAGCGTCTCGACGTGCTGGATTCACGCATTGATGACGATGCAATGAAAGAGGAACTCTGGTGGTATCGTGACTTACGGCGATACGGCACTGTACCTCATGCAGGTTTTGGACTGGGGTTTGAACGGCTCTTGAGTTACATAACGGGTATGGAAAACATTCGCGATGTAATTCCATTTCCGAGGACGCCAGGGAATGCCGGCTTCTAGATAGTTCGTGGCTTGCGCAGCAAACACGAACTGCTATCCCATCATCATCTTCCACGAGTCCAGGTCTTTGATGCGCATATAGGTGTTGATGCGTTTGGTTTCTTCCATAGTGGCGTGGGGAACCTGGCTGTAGTCATGCCCCGGTAGCAGCAAGGTATCGTCCGGCAGGGCTGCCAATTTCTGCAGGCTGTGATACATATCCTCGGAATTTGAACCGGGTAAATCCACGCGACCACAACCATCGACGAATAACGTATCGCCGGACACCAGTGTGCGCTTGATCATGAAACACTGCGAACCTGGTGTGTGCCCCGGTGTATGCAGGAACTCAACTTCAACGTCTCCAATTTTCAGCTTGTCGCCCGATTCCACTTTTTTCATGTCACTGTCGGAAATACCAGTAACCTTCTTGAGTCCTTCTGCCTCAAGCTTGTGGGTATAAATCTTGACAGGATGGGTTTCCAGTAACTCTGCAACTCCTGTGACACTATTGTTGCCGAAGGAGCCGCCACAATGATCGGGATGATAATGCGTGACCAGCGCAGCAACCAGCTTGTAGTCCCGTTCATCGATAAAATTCAATAAGCCATCAATATCCCAGGCCGGATCAACCACCGCCACTTCCCGGGTGCTGCGCGAACCCACCAGGTAGGCAAAATTTTGCATAGGGCCAACCTGGATCTGTTCAATAATCAGTTCATCTTCAGCTAACATGTTTTTCCTTTTTTACTCGATTGCCGCGGTGACGGCGATTTCCACGTTAAATTGCGGCGCCGCCAATTTCGATTCGACACAGGCCCTGGTTGGCGTGTTACCTTCCGCCACCCAGGCGTCCCACACTTGGTTCATGGCCTTGAAATCAGCCATATCAGCCAACCAGATATTAGCGGTGAGCAAATTGGATTTATCTGTCCCTGCTTCCGCGAGCAGGCCATCGATGGCATCAAGTATGTCTTTGGTTTGTTCTGCTGCGTCCTTACCAGGCGCATTGAGCGCTACCTGACCTGCTGTACGGACTACATTTCCGTGCACGACGGCCTGGCTCATGCGTGCTCCAACCTTGATTCTTTTTACACTCATACATCTTCCTTCAGGATATTACTGGTAAGGTCCTGCAACGCTTTTGGCAACGCTTTTGGCAACATTGTTGCCAACGATGGTCCTGATATCATTGACCACAGTGTCGGGATGCAGGAAGGATACCGAATAGATATTGCGAATATCGCGATTGTGGTCAATCAGGTAAACACGGAGCATGTGTGACATGGATCGCAGAAGTTTCCCTTCCTGATCATACTCCCTGATCACGAATTGATCATAAGCCTCGAGCGTTGCGTTAAGTTCTTCGGCAGAGTTGGCAGTCACAAAATGCCAATCCGAATCGGCTTTCCTGAAATGACCCGCATACTGTTCCAAAACTTCGGGCGTATCGTTTGCCGGATCAAAACTGAAGCTCACCAGCCGTACATAATCCTTCAGCGCCTCATCTGCCATCACCCGATCCTGCACCTTACTCATGACATATGATGCTAACGGGCATCCGTTAACATCGGAACAGCTGGTATAAATAAAACTAAGCAAGGTGAACTTGCCGCCGATCAGATCATGCAGGGTGACTGCATCACCCTTGCTGTTAAGCAGTTTCGCGTCTGCAGCCCGACCTAGAGCGGGTAGCCTGTAACTGCCGGGAGCAGGCGGGATGAATTCAAGTTCACCATATCCAGGCGCCAATGTAATATTCGCTTGCCGGTGATGTTGCGCCGCGAAAACATCCACGGCAGCAACAGCAGCAGTTAGGACCAGAAACAGGAAGAGCCTCATCTCGCAGAAGTCAAACTGGCCTCCTGTGGCGCGTTCATACCGTACAGGGAATAGGCGCCAAATCGCATCTGATGTGGATAGCCCAACTTCTCTGCAAGAAAATCAATAGTGAGTTTGTGGTCCAGCTTCTTGCCATCAAAATCATAGATCTTGAAGTACTGCAGGTCAGCACCGGTCGACTCTTTCTTGTCCCAATTCGTCAGGAGTGATGACGTGAAATACACCCTTTTTCCATCCCAGCTCTGGGAAACCATATTGACCTGCTCTCCTATTTTATCCTCAGAAATCTGCTTCGGATGGTGAGGATCGGAGATGTCGAATAATCTCGCCAGTCCGTCATTCCAGGTATTGACCCACAGTAAATTGTCATCGGCAGTAATGGAGATATCTACCGGAAGTGGAATTTTTGAAGCGTCACCTATGTCAGCCACTTTTTTCGACTGCCACTCCAGATTTTCATCCTCGAAAATCAGCCAGACCTCGGAGGTCAACGCCGTGGTAGTAAAACAATAGTTATGTTTCGCTCCCCAGGCACAACGAATTTCCAGAGGGGCACCTGGTACATCCAGCACTTTTTTCGGTGTGCGTGCATGCAAATCCCAGATCACGACGGTGTTGCCGAATTGCGCCATCGCTTCCGGACTCGCCATCATAGTCCCGAGGTTCATCATGTAGTTATTCCAGCCGGTAAAGGATGAGGTCACCATGACATTACGACGTGGAAAGGCTCGCAGGTCATAGCCATAACCACCGGCGAACTTGCCGGATTTTTCCGCCCCATTAAGAGCGCCATCTCTCGGCATCCAATGGGTCGCGATGTAGTCACCGGCATTGGTATATTCGACCATTCCAGTCCGCCCGCCATGGTCCTTATTGTTGGACAGCCCGGTTATCATCATGCGCCCTGGCAGCGCATAGGAGGTATGGGGTCCGACAACACCACCTGATTTGGAAACGAAGTTTTCTATGACCTTGTGTAATGTAGGTTTTGCAGGATCAGTGTGCACATCAAAAATGAAAATCTAGATGGTATCCTGTCCAGAAGCCCACAGGTATCGACGATCATCTGTAAAACCGGAATGATGCGCCTCATTTCGCCCGCCGACAGACAGGCTGTTAATCACCTTGCCGTAGGAGTCAGTATTGGGATTAACAGAAACAGTGACCAACTTATCCTGTTCATCACCAATTCCCTCCACTCCCAGGGTCCACACATAAACGAAATCTTCCTGGCCGACAATTTTGGCCATATAGGGGGACATACAAGTTTCATCGGCCAACAAGGTGATGGGAACCAGTAGAGTAAGTAATATTGCGATTCTTTTCATTGAATTCTCCTTTTACACAAAAATAGCTTGTTACAAGAACAGCTCAGAGCTGTTTACAGGAACTGCTCAGGGCTGTTGATCAGCTTTTTGAAAGCCTATCATAGCAATACATGTGAGATTAAACGCAAATGCTTTATCGCAATATTCTTCTGTTTGTCACCATAGCGGCATCGGTTGGTGCCACGGCATTACCCGACCTGGGATTGCCAGTGACCACCGCCCCTGAACCGCGTGAGGTTGCCCTCGGTAAGAAACTTTTCATGGACCGCCGCCTGTCAGCTAACGGCACCCTGTCCTGTGCCATGTGCCACATCCCGGAACAGGGATTTGCGCAAAACCAACTTGCTACACCAGTCGGTTTCAATGGAAGAACCGTAAAACGAAACTCACCGACATTGTTGAACGTAGCCTACAGAAAAGTCCTGTTCCACGACGGTCGAGAGTTTACCCTGGCCAACCAGGTATGGTCGCCACTACTAAGTGCGCGGGAGATGGGGAATGTCTCTATCGGTGCTGTCATCAAACGATTGCAGGACCTGGATGACTATGAGACTGCTTTTGAAGCAGTTTTCGATGAAGGAATCAGCATAACCACGGTCGGCGCTGCACTAGCCGCATATGAAAACTCGTTGATTGCTGGGGGATCTCCATTCGATGAATGGCGTTTCGGCAAGAACACATCCGCTGTCACCTCTGACGCAAAACAGGGATTTTCCATCTTTATTCGCCACGGATGCAGCAATTGCCATACGTTAAGCGAAGAGTTTGCACAGTTTACAGATGACAAGTTCTACAATACCGGCATTGGGTTCGATCGATCCATGAACGTGCCGATTAGGGAAACACAATTGATCAGGCTCTCGGAAACTGTTGCCATTAAAACATCCCAGTCTTTTCATGCAGAACACCTGAACGACTTGGGTCGATA
The DNA here is from genome assembly GCA_027292925.1 of Gammaproteobacteria bacterium. Taxonomy (GTDB): domain Bacteria; phylum Pseudomonadota; class Gammaproteobacteria; order Pseudomonadales; family Azotimanducaceae. The sequence continues at coordinate 14,085 of JAPUGI010000187.1, read as the reverse complement.
CGAGATGACGGGGAAATCGTCTGACAAGTGGAAATATCGCACCCCAACCTTACGCAATGTTGCACTGACGGCTCCCTACATGCATGACGGATCAATATCGTCACTGCGGCAGGTAGTAGAGTTCTATATGAAGGGAGGTATCAAGAACGACGGTCTCGATCCCAGGATACTTCCGTTCACCCTGAATGAGACGGAAATCAAGCAGCTACTGTCCTTCCTCGAATCTCTCACATCTCCCTATGTTGAGGCACTGGTTCACGATGCCAGGGATGGCGGAATCGGGGATTACTAGACTCGAAACAATTAAATTGCTGGGCTATCATGCGAACATAAGTTCACAGGAAAAGACGGTCGTGGAAAGCAGGGATAAACCACTCATACTGGTAGTGGATGACCAGGCAACTATCATCCGCATTATGACCAACATGCTGCAGCCGGATTATGCTGTCTGCGTGGCTACCGATGGTAACAGGGCTATCGAAGTCGCCAGGAATCAGCTGCCTGACCTCATCCTACTGGATAACATGATGCCCGGGATGACAGGAGTTGAAGCATGCAAAGTCCTCAAGGCAGACCCGATCACTGAAAATATACCTATCATTTTTGTCACGGCTATGGACGACATACATAACGAACAGATAGGCCTCAAAGCTGGTGCTGTTGACTATATTCCCAAACCTCCTTCCGCAGAAATTGTAAGATCCAGAGTAAAAATTCATTTAAGCGCTACCAAACAATACAAATTTATTGAACGCCTGGCCACTGGGCAGGTTTCAGATCCGGACGACATCAAGAAGCAAGCGCGAGAACTCTTAAAGTAAGCAAAAATTGTGGAATAACCCATATTCCCCGGATCCTGTTGCCCACAGAATAACTAAGGTGGATACTACTTTATCCCAGTTTCAACTGAGAATTATCCATGATCAAAATACACGGTGTAATACTGTCTCCATTTGTGAGGAAGGCTTTGCTAACTCTGGAATACAAAGAAGTGGAGTATGAAAACGAACCCGTATTTCCAGGTTCAGATGAACCGGCTTTTCGGGCCATCAGCCCTCTCGGCAAGATCCCGGTTTTGGAACATGATGGTTACACAATTCCTGATACTAGCGTTATTTGCCGATATCTTGATCGACTATTTCCAGAAAGATCCATCTATCCCGATGATCCAAAGGACGAGGCGAATGCTCTGTGGATCGAGGAATTTGCCGACACAAGGCTTATGGATGCCTGTGCCGGGCTGTTCGTACAACGGTTCCTGAATCCGACGCTTCGGGGACAGGATACTGACGAGACGGTTGTCGCTAACATCCTGGATAATCTGATGCCTGCGGCACTCGACTATGTGGAATCGATTACACCGGAAGAAGGCCTGCTCGTGGGGGAAAGCGTCACGATCGCTGATATTTCCGTAGTAACCTGTTTTATCCAGGGCCAGTATGGAGATTTTGAGGTTGACGGTAGCGAATATCCCAAAATCAGACGCTATCTTGATTTCACTTTAAACACTGATGTCGTCAAGAACCGGCTTGTCGAAGAAAAAAAGTTCATGTCCCAAATAACCGGAGCCTAGACAAGTGGCTCAACTAGAGCTGAGTCTGAGCTAAGAGTGGGCTTGGGGGCTGTTTTGGAGTGCATAGCGCCAGGGGACGGCGCGGGAATGGCGGGGGCGCCTAGCCCAAATGTCATAACTGCTTTTCTGCTCTTAAAACAACTCTCTCTGGCGGCATGGTGCGAACGACATCCGGTGCACCGGACAAGGACCATGTTTTTTTAGTGCATCCAGATGATAGGCAGTGGCGTAACCCTTGTGCCGAGCGAGACCGTACAGCGGATAGATTTCATCCAGCGTTACCATTTCCTTGTCCCTAGCGACCTTGGCAATAATGGATGCTGCTTTTATGGCATCAATCTTGGCATCCCCTTTTACCAGCCATTCAGATTCACAATCGAATCCAGGAGTACGGTTGCCGTCCACCAGTACAAAATCCACAGTAACTGACAGCCCTTTCACGGCGCGCTGCATTGCTTTAAGGGTTGCTTGCAGGATATTGATCTCATCAATCTCCGTCACATCTGCCCTGGCAATACAAAAAGCAACTGCCTGTTCCCTGATGACCTGGTCAAGAGATTCCCTTCGTTTCGCAGTCAGTTGTTTCGAGTCCCGCAATCCTTCAATAATTGTGAAAGGGTTCAGGACTACGGCAGCGGCAAACACTGCACCGGCCAACGGACCACGTCCAGCTTCATCCACACCGTCACAATATTCATGGCGATACATTATCATCTCCGTCTTGGGAGTACTCACCACAAAGGGTCAATATCGCTTCCGCGGCCTGGTTACCACTGTTTAGCCTGAGCTGTCTGTGGATGGCATCAAATTCGGTCACCAGATTGTCGCGTATCTGCGGGTTAAACATGGCTAGCACTGCTTCAGATAAAGCCTCGGGTGTCGCGGCACGTTGGATCAGTTCCGGAATCAACTCATGTCCAGCCAGGATATTAGGGAGCGCAAAGAATTTTGTCTTAACCAATCTGGACACAATGGCATAGGTTGCAGGACCCAATCGATAGGACATAACCATCGGTTTCTTCAGCAACATAGCTTCAAGGGTCGCTGTCCCGGAGTTCACCAGGACTACGTCTGCCGCAGTCATCACCTCCCGTGACTGTCCTGTCACCACCTTAATATCATCGAGCCCCATTACCTGCAACAGGTTACCAATCTGGTGTCTCCTGTTGGCATTAACAGCAGCCACAACGAACTTGCACTCCGGTACCGCAATCCTGACCATGTTTGCCGCTGCAAAAAAGTCCGGTCCTGAATACCTGACTTCGCTCAAGCGACTTCCGGGAAGGATGGCAACGACCCGATCATCAGTTTGAAAACCCAATAATTGCCGTGCTTCAAGTTTGTTGCGTTGTCCATCCTGCAAATCAATTTCATGTGCCTTTGGGTGGCCAACAAATTTTACGCTAATCCCATTTTCTTCATAAATTGTTGTTTCAAAAGGATAGAGGGTGAGCATTAGATCAACATTTCGTGCAATCGCTCTAATACGGCCGGAACGCCATGCCCAGACAGTGGGGGAAACATACTGCACTGTCTTGATTCCCCGTCTTTTCAACCGCCCTTCTAGTAGGAGGTTAAAAAAGTTGAAATCCACGCCGACGAAACAACTCGGGGGCGACGCCAATAGTCGAGATCGAATAGTCAACAATATGTTTAACAATTCAGGAAGGCGCTTGATCGGGTCTATAAAACCGTTAACAGAAAGCCGGTCCATGTTGAACCATGAATCCAATCCTTCGGCAATCATTGCCGGACCGCCAATGCCCACAAATCGTGCATCAGGATGTTTACGTTTTATTTCCCGAATGAGAGGAGCACCAAGATTGTCTCCAGATGCCTCTCCGGCTACCAGAGCGATAATCAGGGACTTATCCATCGCCGCGGGCGCTGTATCGGCCGGGTCGGAATTGGCCATCAGGGCTGTTAGTAAACCTTCTGCTCAGCGCAGGTTAACAGTGTAGAGCAGGCCAGGTCGTCTCCAACGTAAGCCTTGCCCGACGCCTTCATCCAATGATTTCTCATTCTCACAATTTCAACTTCAAGGCGTAATTGATCGCCGGGAACTACCGAACGTTTGAATTTGGTTTTATCGGTACCTGCCAGATAATAAACATATCCATCCTCCAGGGTTCTGTTTCGACTCTTGAAAGCCAGGATACCCGAAGCCTGAGCTAAAGCCTCTACAATATAGATGCCGGGGAAAACCGGATTGGATGGAAAATGACCCGCAAACATGGGTTCATTCGCGGTGACATTCTTGATCGCGACGATGCGTTTATGAGCTTCGAATTCAATGACACGATCGACTAACAGGAACGGGTATCTGTGTGGCAAATATTTGTGGATCTCTGTTACTTCCATGATCTTCTCATTATTTTCGTGCAATATCCTGTTGCGGATTATTTTTTACCTTTCTCTAGTTTGCCAATACGCTTTATCAATTCAGGGAGTTTGCGAAAACCTACAATACTTCGCTTCCAATCACCGGCAGGCATCAATCCCGTTCCTGACGAGTAACGTCCCTTTTCGGTGATTGACTGGCTTACCAGGCTCATCGCCGTGATTTCGACATGGTCCGCGATCTCTATATTATCAATGATTCCCACTGCACCACCAATCAAACAATAAGAACCTATTCGTGTGCTCCCTGCAATGGCAGTACATCCTGAAACAGCAGTATGTTCACCGATTGACGTTCCATGGCCGACTTGTACCTGGTTGTCCAATTTCACACCATCGCCAATGACCGTGTGATTAAGTGCGCCCCGATCAATGGTTGTACCTGCGCCTATTTCTACATCGTCACCAACATGCACACCATAAACTTGCGGTATTTTTACCAGTGAAGCTGTTTCCTTATCAAATTCAAATCCAAACCCATCCGCACCCAGCACAGCGGCACTGTGGATAATGACCCGGCTGCCCAGGTGCACATCATGATAAATCGTGACATTCGCATGAAGTCTTGTACCCTCGCCAATACTAACCATTGCCCCTATAAAACAACCCGCACCGACACACACACCATCTCCTAGGGTCACACCATCCTCGACAATCGCGTGTGCTCCAATCGAAACATCTTTACCTAGTGTGGCGCGGTCACTCACCACCGCCGTCTCGTGGATGTTGGAATCGGGTCTGGGAGTAAGGTCGAACAATGTTGCAATTTTTGCCCAGGCGAGCCGGGGTTGTTCCGATATCAGAACCGGTATGTCACAGTCCGCGCTATCTGATTTACGCAGTACAATCGCAGATGCCAATGAGTCTTTCACGTGATTTTTATAGGAGGAGCTAAACAGAAAAGTCAGTTCACCATGTTTGGCATCCACAAGACTGGCAATACCGCTAATTTCCGTGGATGGGTCACCCATCAGCTCTAGAGCAAATTGATCGGCGATTTCTCCAAGCGTAAGTTTCAAGGCTGGAGAACTATTATGACGCTGGTTTTGACGCTTTGTCCATCTCGTTAAGCTTTTCAGTGACCTTGCGCGTAATGTCGTAAAGATCACCGACGTACAGAGCCGCCCCTCTCGGCAGAATCATATCGTAGTCATTTTTTAGGACAAGATCTTCAATTGCTCTCTGGATCTTCGCTTCGGTTCCGGAAAAGAGTTCCGTCTGACGAGTGTTGATCGCTTTCTGCAGCTTCTGCCTCTCATAGACAAAGTCGTTGTTGTAGGATTCAATTTCTTGCTGGATTCGACGTTTTTCATCATCGCTCATCACGTCAGCATCCTTCTGAAGGCGCTCAAGCAATGCAGCTGCATTGGTTTGTATTGTGCTGATTTTGTTTTCGTCGGTCCTAAATTCTTCCTGGATTTGTACCAGAAGCCTTTTCGCCTCCTCGGAATTCAGGATGGCGCGTTGTACATCAACGACGGCTATCTTTACTTCTGCAAAGGCGATCGGTGACACTGTTGCGAGCACGCTAATTGCCAGGACAGCCCATATACGTTGTTTGATTTGCACAATTTTCTCCTTAAGTGCTTGGCTTGGATTAAGAGCCTTCAGCGGTTCTTATAGAGCCTTCAGCGGTTCTTATAGAGCCTTCAGCGATTCTTATAGAGCCTTCAGCGATTCTTGCAAGTAAAACCTGCAGGTTTTGCTAGCCTGCATTTACGATGGGCGCAGATATTTACACATCCACCCCCATGATTCAACGTAGTTTTGAACGGCAAAAACTAAAAAGCACGACCTAGTTCAAACTGGAAAGATTCTTTCTCGTCCCCCCGTTTCTCATTAAATGGTATTGACACGGCAAAACTGATGGGGGCAAAACCCGTAATCCACGTGACAGCAATACCAGCACTGTAGCGCAATTCACCTTCATCGATATCCAGACAAAAGGAACTGATGGAGAGGCAGTTTGTATTGAAAACATTACCCGCATCTACAAAAAAGACAGCTTTTAATTGTCGCTGGTCCTTGACAAACGGTAACGGAAAGAGGATTTCGGCGCTGGTTTCAATCAGCACGTTGCCACCGATGGGATCAGGTTCTCCAAACGTATCTAATGGTGAAGGGGTAGTTCTTGGACCCAAGGTGTTGTTTTCGTATCCACGCACAGAACCCATGCCACCGGCAAAGAAGTTTTTGTAAAACGGATAGGATTCAGAACTGCCATATGCGTCACCATAACCCAAATCCGTTCTAAGTCGCAGTGTAAACAATCTGGTTAAGGGGAAGAATATCTGACCACTATAGTTCACACGGAAGAATTCCAACTCGCTACCTGGTACGGTCAGTTCAAAAGACAGGCTCTGTGACCTTCCACCAGAAGGCAGAAGACCCCTGTTGAGCGCGGACATACTGTACGATGCAGACACATTTACCAGGTTGAACTTTTTCCCTTCCACATTCAGGAACTGTGATATTTCCTGCGCCGGAAAAATGCCTTCCTTAATCTTAGTATTTTCATATCCCACGCTGAAATTGATTCTCGAAACTTCACTAATAGGGTAACCAAAGTTGATAGAGCCACCAAATGAATCCGTGGAAAACCTGGCAATATTTCTTTCGTCGAAGTCACTACTCCTGAAAAAGACAGAATAGCCACGGCTGACCCCATCAACAGTGTAGTAAGGATCAAAAAAAGAAAAATTGTATGCTGTCTGGAAGCTACTCCGATTAACACCCAGGCTAACGCTGTTACCGGTGCCAAAAACATTGGATTCCCGATACGACAATCCCAGGATAAGGCCAGTGTCCTGTGCAAATCCGAGCGTGGCGGAAATGGAACCAGAAGGCTGTTCCTCAACAGTATACTGAACATCAATCTGGTCGTCGGAACCTACTACTGATGGAGTTTCGACATTGACTTCCTTGAAAAATCCCAGCCGCTCAAGCCGTACCTTCGAAGACTCAATGGCTGAATTCGAAGCCCATCCACCTTCCATCTGGCGTAACTCACGGCGTAAAACTTCATCCTGGGTCAAGGTATTACCGCGAAAGCTGATCCTTCGCACATATGCCCGTTTCCCGGCATCGACAAAAAACTTGACGGTTACGGAATCACCTTCTTCGTCAATCACAGGCTGACCTGTGGCACTGGCAAAGGTATATCCAGCATTACCCAAAGCTCTCTCAATGCGTTCTTCAGAAAGAGTCATCAACTGCCTTGAGAATATTTGACCTTCGCGCGTTAGTAAAAGCGAACGGATTGTGGCCTCGGCGATGTCGTGTAACTCACCGGCAACATCCACGCCAGAGACGTTGAATAGCTCACCTTCAATGATATTGATGGTGATGTAGACGTCTTCCATATTCGGTGCAATGGACACCTGAGTCGAATCAATGACGAAATTAAGGTAACCACGATCAAGATACCAGGACTCCAGTTTCTCCAGGTCACCTTTTAGTTTTTCCCTGGAATATTGGTCATCTTTGGTATAGAAGGAAAACAGACTCGGGAGCTTTAACTCCATCATTTCAAGCAACGCTTCATCATCAAATATGGTGTTACCAATGATGTTGATGTGCCTGATACCGGAAACATTACCTTCGTTGACAAAGACTTTGATTGCGACCCGGTTCCGGGGGAGGTCTTCAACCTCCGTAGAAATACTTGCATCATATCGCCCCTGGCTTACATACTGGCGTTCAAGGTCACTGGTCATATGCTCCAGCGTGACTTTCTTAAATATCTGGCCTTGGGACAGCCCTGAATTGCTCAACCCTTCGAGCAGTGCCTCTGTTTTGATGGCTTTGTTACCCTCAAACTCAATGACATCAATGGAGGGTCTCTCCTTCACCAGAATTACCAGAACATTTTCATCGCGCCCTACCCGTACATCGTCAAAAGACTCGGTCTTGAACAGGGAACGGATTATCAGGCGAAGATCTACTTCATCGACATCATCGCCGACATTAAAAGGGATAGCACCAAACACGGTGCCTGCTGAAATTCTCTGCAGACCCTCGACACGAACATCTGAAATAACGAAGCCATGGGCTTGCAGGGAACAAACCAAAATGACAATTCCCGACACTAATCGGTGCAGGGGTTTGTGGTAAAAACGCATCATAAAAAATAACGGTGAGACTTTATAGTCTTGTTAGATCATTATAGAAGGCCAGCATCATTATGCTAAAAATCAGAAACATACCCACCTGCAGCCCCCAGATCTGAATCCGCTCCGGTACAGGCTTTCCTACAACAAGCTCGATTAAATAATACAACAGGTGTCCGCCATCCAATACCGGGATCGGTAAAAGATTCAGCACACCGAGACTGATACTAAGCAGTGCGATAAATCCGATAAAACTGGTAAGTCCTGACTGCGCGGTCGCATTTGCTATCTGAGCAATCGTAATAGGACCACTCAGGTTCTTGGGCGAGATAGCGCCAATGATCATTTTTTTAATAGAAGTCAGCGTGAAAACAGTGATATCCCAGGTCTTATTAATCGCTGGTATCCATGCATAATAGATGGGGTAACTGACATTGCGCTGCATCGAGACAGGCAACTCAATCGCCTCTCTCGATGCACCAATGAAGCCAAAGACTTCTCCATTGCGTTCGGTTCGTGCAGGTATCACCGTCAGATCAATCACTTCATTATCGCGCATAACTTTAAGTGAAACCGGTACTTCAGGATTAGCCTTGATGATCTCCACCCAGGAAATCCATGAAGAAACGCTCTTGCCGTTGGCTGTAACCACTTCATCACCTGCCAACAATCCTGCTGCTTCTGCACGGCCATCGGCAATAATGCCTCCAATTCGCGCTGGTATTTCCGGATACTTCAACACCAATCCCAGGTCTGAAACCGGGTAGGGTTCTTCAACATTTGACATCCAGTCGTTTATGGCAATATGTAAATCGATCCTTGAGTCATAACTACCGGCTGGCATGACCGTGATCACGATGTCGCCGGTCTCACCTATTCGTTTGAAAAGACTTAAATTTACGTCAGACCAGGTTCTGGTTTCATCCCCGTCGATGGCTACAATTTCCTGGCCCGCTTTAAAACCGGCCCGACCAGCTTTCGAATCCGGGTCAATATCTCCCAGGAGCGGAACAACGCCGGTGACACCTACGGTGAATAGAACCCAGTAGGCCAGTATGGCGAGCATGAAATTTGCGACGGGACCAGCTGCAACGATGGCTATTCTCTGAGCCACGGGTTTGCGATTAAATGCGAGGTGCTTCATGTCATCCGGCACAAAACCTTCGCGTTCATCCAGCATTTTCACATAACCGCCGAGGGGAATAGCTGCTATTACAAATTCTGTCCCTTGCAAAGGCTCATTGCTGCGAGTACCAACCTCCTGATCACCAGGAACCGGGACAGGGCCGGGAGCAGGACCACGTTTGATGTAGATAGGTTTTCCGAAGCCAACACTAAATCGGAGGACATGAACATTGCACATTCTGGCGACCCAGTAATGGCCGTACTCGTGTATGGTCACCAGGATCGACAAGGTCACTATCAGTGCCAATATGCTTTGTAGTATTTCTATCAAAATCGGTTATCTCGCTCGTATCTTTTTCACAGCCCGGTGTTTCGCTTCTTCATCCAGGGCCAGGATGCTGTCTATTGTATGTGCTTCTTCATAGCTTGTCTGTTCAAGTACAGATTCAATAATTATTGGGATATCCGTAAAGGGAATAAGTTCATTTAGAAAATACTGAACGGCAACTTCATTAGCTGCATTGAGCGCAATGGCGTAGCTTTGCGGCTGACATGCAACCTGCTGGCACAGTGCCAGGCATGGGTAGCGATTCAGATCCACGGCCTCAAAATGTATCTTCCCAAGACCAGTGAAATCAAGGCTCACAACCCCGGATTCAATTCTATCCGGCCATGCAAGCCCATGGGCAATGGGCGTGCGCATATCGGGATTGCCTAACTGGGCGACCACAGATCCATCCACATATTCCACCATGGAATGCACGATACTCTGGGGGTGGATGACGACCTCTATATCCTGCGGACTCAAGGAAAACAGCAAACTGGCCTCTATCAGTTCCAGCCCTTTATTCATCATAGTGGCTGAATCAACTGAAATTTTTCTACCCATCTTCCAGTTGGGATGGGCGCAAGCCTCGTCAGGAGTGACCTTTGTCAGGGATTCAATCGGCTTCCTGAGAAGTGGTCCGCCGGAGCCGGTCAGCATTATTTTGCGAACTCCGGTTGCATGGTTTGGAGCGCCATTGGCAAGGCACTGATAAATGGCGTTGTGCTCACTATCGATTGGTAACAAGATAACCCCTGCCTGCTCAACGGCTTCCATGAACAAACTGCCGGACATCACCAGCGATTCCTTGTTTGCAAGTAGCAGTTTTTTACCCGCATTCACCGCTGACAAGGTTGGTTCAAGCCCGGCACCACCCACGATGGCGGCCATGACCACATCGACATCTTTGTCTGCAGCTACCGCGCAAAGAGCATCTATACCCGCCAGCACTTTTGTCTTGCATCCGGCTTGCAACAATCGATCCTCTAATACTGGCAAATTTTCCCGTTGTTTCAGGACTGCAAACTTCGGCTTAAAAGCACAACACTGCTCGGCAAGCGTTTCCCAGTTTGAATTCGCAGTGAGCGCGTATAAATCATATCGATCAGGATGAAGCGCAAGTACATCCAGTGTGTTGACCCCGACAGAACCGGTCGATCCCAATATTGTGACATTTTGTTTTTTCCTTACCGGCACGGTCATTGCCAACCATAAGTCAGGATAAACAGGCTAAATGTCGGACCGGCAGCCAACAAACTGTCAATGCGATCCAAAAATCCGCCATGGCCTGGTAACAAATTGCTGGAGTCTTTAATGCCCCGTTTGCGTTTGAACATGCTGATGGTTAAATCACCCAATACAGAAATGACCGCAACAACAAGGCACGCTGCCAGGAATAGTGCACCTCGCCCGGTAGCCAGGTCCGGCTTGCCTAGCCACAGCGCCATCGCCGATGCAATCACCAATGCAGTCGCCATACCTCCCAAAAAACCCGCCCAGGATTTTCCAGGACTCACCCTGGGTGCCAGTTTGCGCTTACCAAATGCCTTGCCACTAAAATAGGCGCCGATATCCGCACCCCAGATGAGGAAAAACAACAATAGAATAAGAAAATTATTATCAACGCTCTGCTTCAGTTGAACCAGCGCAACAAATCCAGGCACCAGCACTACCACACCAATAAGCAAGCGGGTTACTTTGGAGCTCCATGTCTTTCCTAATCGAGGGTACGCTGTGACCAAAAACAGCGCAGCTATCCACCAGGCCAACGCTGCTGCCAGAATCGGTAGTGGTGGCGCGAACCAGGCAACACCGAGCAACAAGGCAATAAATCCGGCGTATACATACCTGGCCGTCCCTGAAAAATCTGCCAGGTTCGCCCACTCCCAGGCTGACACAACAATTATCATTCCGACAAACACGGAGAACCCTGGAACAGCCAGGAGGAAAACACAGGCAATTGAAATCGGCGCAATGATCAGTGCTGTGGTTATTCTTTGCTTAAGCATCAGGAGTAGACCGGGAGCCGACTAAAAATCCAGCAGATCAGATTCTTTCGATTCAAGTGCAGAATCAACCGACCTGATCTTCTGGTCGGTTAATTTCTGAACCAAATCCTCGCCTCGATGAAAATCATCCTGGGTAATTTCTTTTTCTTTCAGAAATTCCTTCAGGTCGTCGTTGGCATCGCGCCGAATATTGCGAATAGCAACACGGGCGTTTTCAGCCTCAGATCTTGCCAATTTTGCCAGGTCTCTACGATTCTCCTCAGTTAGTGGCGGCATGGGCAGACGAATGTTGTCGCCGCTGGTGGCGGGATTAAGGCCAAGATCAGATTTCAATATCGCTTTTTCAATGAACGGAATGAGAGGTTTTTCCCATGGGGTAATAAGCAGGGATCGGGCATCTTCTACCAAAATGTTGGCGACCTGATTAAGGGGCGTTGGGTTACCGTAGTAGTCGACCATAATACCGTCCAAAATACCTGGATGGGCGCGGCCTGTGCGGATCTTGGCGAAAGCCGAATCCAGGGAAGCCAGTGTCTTGTCCATACGCGCATCGGCCTCCTGTTTGATGTCTTGGATCACTTTACTTCCCTCGTTTCAGTGGCTGACTATTAGCGTTCCTTCATCGTTACCGACAACTGCGGCGCGCAATGCGCCTGTTTTTTCCATGGCAAATACCCGCAGAGGCATGTCGTGATCCCTGGCGAGACATATTGCAGTCAGGTCCATTACACCAAGTTGTTTTTCCAGCACTTCATCGTAAGTTAAACGATCGAATTTTGATGCACTCTTATCCACAATCGGGTCAGCGGAATAAACACCGTCAACTTTCGTTGCCTTCAATACAATGTCCGCATCAATTTCGATCCCACGCAGACACGCGGCCGAATCAGTAGTAAAAAAGGGGTTGCCTGTACCGGCGGAAAATATCACCACATCGCCGTGATCAAGATGCCGAATAGCGAGGCGGCGATCATAATGTTCAACGACTCCACTCATAGGTATGGCAGACATGACTACCGTGTGGATATTAGCTCGTTCCAACGCATCTCGCATAGCCAGCGCATTCATGACCGTTGCCAGCATTCCCATATGGTCGCCGGTAACCCGGTCCAACCCCGCTGCATTTAACTCAGCACCTCGAAACAGGTTGCCGCCACCAATGACAAGACCAACCTGAATACCAATACCGACGAGTTGTCCTATTTCCAAGGCAGTTCGATCCAAAATCGCGGGATCAATTCCAACACCTTTACCACCCAGGGCCTGGCCGCTTAATTTGAGCAGGATGCGCTTGTATCTTGGGGTGCTTTTACCTGGCATGGCTCTTTAGGAAAGTTGCCCTGCAACTTCTGTGGCGAAATCAACTTCCTCTTTTTCTATCCCCTCACCCACTTCAAACCTGACGAAGCGATTGATCTTTGCGCCCTCTTTGCTTAGGAGTGCACCAACCTTGACATCCCCATCTTTTACAAAGGGCTGTTCGGTCAAGCTGATTTCTGCCAGGTATTTTCTAATCCTGCCCTCTATGATCTTCTCGATAATTTCTGGCGGCTTGCCGCTTTCCTGTGCTTGCACTGTATAAATCTCACGTTCTTTGGCAAGCTTATCGGCAGGCGCATCATCCGGAGAAACTATAGTCGGTCCGGTAGCAGCAATATGCATAGCGATATCCCGGCCCAGCACTTCGTTTCCACCCTCCATGGAAACCAATACGCCAATCTTGCTGTTGGTGTGAATATAACTGGAAACGGAACCTTCAAAAACTTCCGCCCGGCGAATCGAGCAATTCTCACCTATTTTCTGCACCAATTTTTCCCTGGTTGATTCCAGTCCGGAATCAAGCAATTTTGAGATGTCTGTTTCCCTGGAATCGAAAATCTGATCTGTCACAGTCGCCACAAAACCAAGGAAGTTCTCATCACGCGCTGCGAAGTCTGTTTCGCAATTCACTTCCACCATTACAGCACTACTGCCATCTTCAGCCGTCTTCATGCCGATCAATCCATCATTAGCGATACGATCAGCCTTTTTAGCAGCCTTCATGCCGCTAGCCTTGCGCAGCGTATCAATCGCCAGTTCCATATCTCCATCGGATTCCACCAACGCATTCTTGCAATCCAATATGCCGAGACCGGTCCGTTCCCTTAATTCTTTAACCAATGATGCCGAAATGGCCATCTTCCCATCCTCTCGTTGTCACCGAAGTTTTCCTTCAAAAGTCGATAAATATCCCGCCCAGAGAGCCTCTGGTCAACTCTCGCTTGTGCTTGCATCGGTGTCGGGCGTTGCCGCTTCTTCGGACTCAGCTGTAGCTTCTGTGGCGGGTTCTGCTTTCGCTTCTGTTTTCAGTGCCGCTTTCGATTCTGCTTTCGATTCTGCTTTCAGTTCCGCTTTCGATTCTGCTTTCGATTCTGTTTTCGATTCTGCTTTCGATTCTGCTTTCGATTCTGCTTTCGATTCTGTTTTCAGTTTCGTTTTTGGTTCTGCCTTCAGTTTCGCTTTTGGTTCTGCCTTTTTTTCAGTCTCCACAGGTTCTGTGATGAT
>JAPUGI010000186.1 GCA_027292925.1 Gammaproteobacteria bacterium | reverse complement strand
CCGACGCCTGCCCCTGATCCTCGTGCCATTCTACCTGCGCATTGCTACGTGGGCAGGCATCTGACAACCCTTAACGATCTCGGAAGCCCAGGCTGAAGTTTTCAGTGTCTCTTTTGGAGAAAGGGATCGCCACCTAATTGTAGTCTGTCCACTATTGCTTAGGAATTTGTAGGATTGTTAACCCCAATGGCACTTACTCAGAGAACCAATGAGTTACTGTTGGAATTCTTAGGAAGTTTTACTTGAGCCTAGTCGATTTGGAAAGCTGACCGCGGAGCCATCGCACGAGGTCTCGCCACATGCCGTCAATTTCCTTTTTACGCGGCATAATACCAGCCGATTTCAATTCAACGGTCACAATAGGCAATTCCAAATCAATACCAGCGTAGTTACCCAGAGAACCGGGATACACACCCAGTCTACGCAGAGATAAGCCACCCAACACTTCTGGCGCAGTGGGCGGACCATCGTAGTCAACAAGATGGTACGGCGCATGTAAGGAAATGATCGCATCCGGGTTGAATCCACTTATCTGTTTCACCAGCCATTGTGTTTCCAACTCGCTTGCCTGGTATGGCCCTGGATATCGGCGAGGGTTTCGTTTGGTTTTGTGCTCCCAATAGGACAGTGCGTTTACCATCCAGTCGGAGGTTGGTAAATTTCGATTCAAGTCGACACCATTTTGATTCTGCCGCTGAGACTTACGGTTGAGCAACCCGTCAGGGTTGGCAGTGGGCACGAATCGCCAGTGAAACAAACCGGAGTGATTCTTGTCCAGGATCTGCATCCATTTAATCAGTACGGATACCGATGAAAATTCATCCCCGTGGATACCGCCAATGACCAGCACGCGTCCCAACGGCTCGCGTCCCGCCACGGGAAGATAGTCCTTGAAAGCCAGGGACCTACTGGCAGTGCTGAACCCCGAATGAACCAGATTCTGGCTCAAACAATCTTCAACGCTGACACTGCCAAGTTTTTGTCCTACTTCTCTGCATAGTTCGACCGTGGGATCAAAAGCGGCAACCACCTGTTGCTGCGGTTCAACTTTTACCAGCGCCAGTGCCTCGCGTTCCAATTTTGATTCGGGATCTGGAACAGATTTCGGTGTGACTTCCGGCGATGTGGCGATATCTTTCTTTACTTCCCTGCCGACTGTTTCCGGGTCAGTCAGCGATGGCGATTCCGGCGATGGTTTGATCAGCACTTTAGTGTCAGACGTGCGTGTTTCAGACGGTGCTTCGGGTTCAACTTTTGCTTCGAATTCTATCGGTGCTTCTATCCGGATTTCGGGGTCTGTTGGAGCTTCTGACTCGGCTGAGGCTCCTGATTCAGCTGGGGCTCCTGACTCGGCTGAGGCTCCTGATTCAGCCGGAGTTCCTGATTCAGCTGAGGCTCCAGCATCAACAGGTACCCGGTCTCTCAACACGGTACAGTTCACAAGACCAAGAAGAAGTAGCAGGCTTAAAAGTAGTTTTAGTTTCTGCAGGTTACTGCTCATCCGTTCCCTTCGTATAGAATACGCCAGGCGCCAGAATCATCCCTTCGCCACAGCTGATGTTTCCAACCTTTCCAATTAAAGTTGCTACTTTCATAATGTTGGTAAAACCTGGTGGCTACCAGATTCTCCTCACCCGGATATGCGATGACACTTAGCTTCGACAAATTGACCCGTATGAAGGATTTGCTACGGTTCACGCGTGTTTTATAGGTTTTCCATTCCTCAAGGTTACGCCTGGAATCCGTGAAATCAGGATGATAATTGGCCAGATATTCAAGGTTGCTATTATTCTGCCAGGCTGTTCGCCAGTCTTCAATTGCGTCCAGAACATCTGCAGATGGCTGCTCAGTACCAGGCGCAAGCCAGTCAAGAGATTCGGCGAGTACGAAAAGACTCTCACCTGTCTGTATAAATTCCGCTAGGCGTTCCAAGGTTGGGTTATTTGCGATTACACAACCCTCGCTGTCCAGAAGCGGTCGTGTCTCCATGCCCTTGGGCAATCCATGGAACCATATTCCATGCCCCGTTCGTCCGGACAAACGATCCCAGATATTGGGATAGTTAAGTGGATATGCACCAATACCATAATAGTCATCCAGCTGTCCGTCTTTCAGAAAAGAAGTGATCTGGTAAACACCAATGGGTGTCTTTCGATCCCCTTCGACCTCCTTTCCAAAGCCTTCCTTGCCGATGGAGATTGAGGTCGAAATACGTTTAATGTAGTTCCCTCCATTGGTACGTTCAAGTAAGTGGAGCAATCCTGTTTGGAGTTCTGCCCAGAATATGTACGGCAAATTTTGATTTTCCAGGATAAGTCCTGCC
Source organism: Gammaproteobacteria bacterium (assembly GCA_027292925.1). Taxonomy (GTDB): domain Bacteria; phylum Pseudomonadota; class Gammaproteobacteria; order Pseudomonadales; family Azotimanducaceae. Next base: position 877 of record JAPUGI010000186.1, on the reverse strand, counting down.
GGAATGCCCTCGATCAGATCTCCGGGTTCATTTTCAGCGCGCGCAGGCGTATTCGCTGCAACCTGACTGGATTCGAGCAGCAATATAAATACTGTCGCCAGTATACAAGTGGTGTATTTAGTCATTTTTTGCATCATGTGGGTGGTATTGTAGCTTTGTCTTGGCGAATTTTAGTTTAGCAAAAAGAATTTCAGTCAGCATCCCGATCCTTGCACATCAAAATCTGCAGGGTTGTCAATCATCTGCCACCAATACCAATTTCACTGTCGTGGATAAACTGCCGCCGGTACCGTTAAGAGTATAGAAGATATAGCATGGAGGCTAACCCGAATATCGCCGTGCGGGTGGAACCGATGGTATTGTCAACTTAAGGTCCAATCGGCCAAACTAATGGCATGAATCAAACAAAACCCCAGTATCACGGATATCGTTTTCCTCCTGATATTATCAGCCATGGGGTTTGGCTATATCATAGATTTTGTCTTTCCTATCGCGATGTAGAAGACCTGCTAGTCGAGCGCGGGATTGTTATTTCCTTCGAATCAATCCGCAGCTGGAGCAACAAATTCGGCCCAGCCTATGCTCGATCGATCAAGAAACGTCGAGGAACTTTTGGCGACACATGGTATATGGATGAAGTTTACATCGTGACAGTTAGAGTTGAGCGACGATACCTGTGGCGCGCCGTAGATCAGGAAAGCTTGCCCATGAGCGGAGCGAATGCTGTGGGTTCGGGGATGTGCTTGATATGCTGATACAATAGCGCAAGGACAAGCAGTCGGCGGTGCGTTTTTTGATGAAACTGATGAAGTGGCAAGGTCGCTCTGCCCGACTTATAGTCACGGACAAACTCCCCAGCTATGGCGCGGCGAAAAAA
>JAPUGI010000185.1 GCA_027292925.1 Gammaproteobacteria bacterium | reverse complement strand
TTGACCATCACAGACCCGCAGACTCATCGACTTCAATCCGCCAGTTTCTTCTCAGGCAACATCAGGAGTCACTTCTCTTGAAATTTGATTCGATCATGTCAAAGGCTTATTCAGGAAAACCCAGCCTGACCAACAATATTGAATCATTCTTTGAAGAAATTCGGACGCTTATTTTTCAACCTGCAATTCATGAGGACCAAGCTGGTCTGAACTAGGGCACGAAACTACCCGGTTTTTGCCGTTGTGGGAAGTCTTTGAAAGTCGCCTTGAATCGAGCGACTTTGGTTACTGATGGCGCCAACAGAAACATATGTTCGGCATACCACTGCTGATAACCACCAGCCTCGTGATCCATGCGTTCAAGCGGATCCATTCTCAGATTAAATACCTTCGGCGCTCTTAAGGTTATCCATGGGTCCTGCCAGACTTCTAGACCGTGCGCACGCTGCTCCCTGAACACCAATTTATAGTCACCGTCCCGAATAGCTACTATGTCACCCGTATCAGAGCTATAGATGAATTCTTTTCGAGGACCTTTCTTACTTGTATCAATAAAGTGCGGAAGAAAGTTATAACCATCCAGATGCACTTTGAATTTCCGATTACCTACCTGCATGCCTTTCTTCAGTTTGGCTTTAACATCAGCGTCACCCGCAGCAGCCAACAGTGTGGGCATCCAGTCCTGCAGAGAAATAATTTCATTGGAAACCTGACCTTTTTTGATTTTGGTTGGCCATTTAACCGTCATCGGGACGCGATACCCGCCTTCCCAGTTAGTGTTTTTCTCACCCCTGAACATCGTATAGCCACCATCAGGCCAAAGCATGAGCTCAGCACCGTTGTCTGTTGAATACATTACGATAGTATTATCAGCGATGCCCAACGTATCCAGCTTATCCAAAAGTTGACCCACGTGACCATCATGCTCAACCATACCGTCTGCATACAGACCCTGGCCTGTAACGCCTTGTGACTCTGGTTTTAGATGTGTAAACACATGCATGCGCGTCGTGTTAAACCAAACAAAGAATGGTTTTCCTGCCTTATGCGCTTTGTCAATGAATGCTAGTGCCTTGGCAGTAACTTCTTCATCGATGGTTTCCATGCGTTTTTTGTTTAGTGGTCCTGTATCCTGAATCTGCCCATCGGCAAAGCTATGAATAACGCCGCGAGGGCCAAATCGTTTCTTGAATGCCAGATCTTTTGGATAATCAGGATGTTCGGGCTCACTTTCAGCGTTTAGATGATATAGATTGCCAAAAAATTCATCGAAACCATGATTTGACGGTAAGTGCTCATCGCGGTCACCTAAACGATTTTTGCCAAACTGACCGGTTGCGTACCCATGGGGCTTTAACAATTCTGCAATAGTCACATCGTCTTTATGTAGACCCTCTTTTGCGCTCGGCAAACCTACCTTGGTCAGGCCTGTTCGTATTGGATGCTGCCCGGTGATAAAACTAGAGCGTCCCGCGGTACAACTTTGATCACCATAGGCGTCAGTAAAAAGAATACCCGCATTGGCGATACGATCGATGTTAGGCGTCGTGTATCCCATGACACCTCTGTTATAAGCGCTGATATTGAACGGACCGATATCATCACCCCAAATAACCAGCATATTCGGCTTATCGGCGGCGCCTGCTGTTATCGGCAGTAGCATGACCGTGAGGGCTAGTGAAAAGGCGTTACGCATAGTTCCGGCTCCTTCTGTGTACTTCGTTATGATTATGTACGCTGGCTATTTCTGGTAAATCGCTTCCATAATCTGGTCTACAGTGAAAGTACCCGGGCGCTGTCTGGGTGGAAACTGCTGCAGGGAGCCGACAAATTGTGCGACTGCCACTCTGCCCTGTGTTCCGACGGCAGCGATCTTGTGGTCCCACCAGAGGTTGTAGCTGTTGGAATCGGTATCTGCCCGCTCGAAGGGATCCCGGCGCAAATGAAACACCTTGGGAATGCGCAGGGTTACGAAGGGATCGCGCCAGACGTCGAAGCGGCGTGCACGCTGTTCGGCAAACACCAGCTTCCAATCTCCTATCCGGGCTGCTGTCAGCAACCCATCATCGCTGAAGTAGAAGAACTCCCTGCGCGGACCAACCTTCTGCTGCCCTGTCAGAAACGGCAGGAAGTTATAACCGTCCAAATGAACTTTAAATATTTTCGCTCCCACGCGCTTACCGTTTTTCAATTCATCAGTGATCTGATCATCACCGACTGCGGCCGCCAGAGTGGGTACCCAGTCCAGGTGGGACATGATCTGATTACTGATCACACCGGGTTTGATGTGACCCGGCCATCGCACCATGGCCGGTACACGGAAGCCCCCCTCCCAATTGGTATTTTTCTCACCTCTAAAAGGTGTGATGGCAGCATCGGGCCACTGGTTGAAATGTGGTCCATTATCTGTTGAGTACACAACAATCGTATTGTCCGCAATAGCCAACTCATCCAGCTTGTTGAGTAACGCGCCAACGTGCCCATCGTGCTCCAGCATGCCATCGTTATAAAAACCCTGACCTGAGGCTCCCAACTGCTCCTTTTTAACATGGGTGTAGTAATGCATACGGGTGGAGTTGAACCAGACAAAGAAAGGTTTGCCAGCCTTGTGTACCTTGTCGATAAACTTTAAGGCAGCCGCCAGAAATTCTTCGTCAACGCTTTCCATTCGCTTGCGAGTCAATGGTCCACTGTCTTCTATGTTGCCATCGGCATAGCTGTGAATCACGCCCCTTGGACCAAAGCGCTTGCGGAACGCCGGGTTCTTGGGGTAATCAGGGTCTTCAGGGCCCTCTTCCGCATTCAGGTGGTAGAGATTACCGAAGAACTCGTCAAAGCCGTGATTGGTCGGCAGGAACTCATCCGTGTCACCCAGGTGGTTTTTGCCGAACTGGCCACTGACATATCCATGGGGCTTGAGTAGCTCCGCCAGGGTGGGATCTTCAGGTTGCAGGCCGATATCAGAGCCCGGTATCCCCACTTTGGTCAGTCCGGTGCGCACCGGATGCTGCCCCGTGATAAAGGCGGAACGGCCAGCGGTACAACTCTGTTCGCCGTAGTAATCGGTGAAGATCATCCCTTCACTGGCGATTCGGTCAATATTGGGCGTCTGGTAACCCATCTGGCCCATGCTGTAGCGACTGATGTTCCATATGCCTATGTCATCACCGAAGATAATCAGGATATTGGGATTTTCTGCGGCCTGCATCCGGGCACCGAAAGAAACCGCTACGATGAAGAACGATACAGTGAGAAATACATGTTTCTTTTTCATGAGGGCAAGCTCCGTAATTGTTAACTAACGCTGGTTGGTCACGTGCAGATCTCATCTAGCGCGGTGACCAGCGTATCGGCAAACTGTGCGGTCGCCTCGCTCGACCACAACCGCCAGCTGTGGCGCAGGCTCAAAAAGAGGCGATCTGTCGTCGCTATCGCGCCCAGGCCAAGTCCAGTGGGGAGACTTGTGGGCGGTGAGAACCACAACTCCGTGATTTCCAATTGATCGGTATCGAGCCACTCTTTATTCACACGTCCCAGGTTTGATAACACTGTTGTGTCGGCAAACCGTGCGCCCGCCTGGGACGCCCATTGTGCGAAGGCGCGCCGTCCAGATACGGGCCCAGACGGTATGGCAGCAAGTGCAGCCAGTGCGGGACCCGGACCTACCCGTTTAACGGCATCGGTCCAACCGGCAACCGAAGCAAGGCAATCCCTGGCGCTGGTCCGCTCCTCAGCGGATGTCGATACCACATCCGCCGTGACAAAGTTGCCAACGACCTCGTTTCGCCATTCCTTTGGTCTGGCGTTGATCGGCATGGTGACCGTAATCCGGTCAGGTACGGCATCAGCATGAGTCTCGATCCAACGGGCGCAGGCAAGGGTCGCCGCAGTGATCAGCAGATCGTTAACCGACGCACCCAACTCGGTGCGCAGTGGCGCACTGCTAATGGGAGCGAGTGGCAAGTGAATGCTCTGTATGCCATATCCGGCACGAGCCGTAGCACCCTGCGGGGGCAGATGTTCGGGAAAAGAACCCATGCGTGCGAAGCGTTCGAATTCCATCCGTGCGGCGTGCCATAGCTCGGCGATACCGGGTTCGAATTCTGGAACAGGTAATCGGTGAACATCAAGCGGATCTAATTGCGGCTGCGGGTCATCCACGTTGGCGTAGGCGCGTAGCACGGACTGCAACAAACGCAATGCGCCCATACCGTCGCTCGCAGCGTGGTGTATGGCCAGCATCAGGTAGTCACCACCTTGTCGATGCACGAGCCTGGCACGCAGTGGTGGTGACTCGAAAATGGATACCGGATGGCTCTGTAGCTCGCTCCTGATTCGATCGACATCGGCATCGGTCGCCGCAGCGACAACACTCATCGGATCCACTTGAGGAACGTCGTCGATGAGCCACTCGTAGGTCACCGTCTCATCTGTCCAGGGCTCTAACCTGGCCCGGGCAAGCGGATGCTGGTTAAGTGCTACACCCATCGCCTGACGCAATCGCCCATCATCAAAACAGCCAGCCACCCTCGCTTCGATCTGCACGGTGGGTGGTTGCGTTGGATCGTCCCCGTGCGTGAAACCTTCGTCGAGGATATTGAAGGGTATCTGCAGCACGCTAGTTCCTGTCTGGAATTCGATTAATAGTCAACATGTCCAAAAGGAAATAGCCCCGTTTATGTCTGAATCTTGATCGGAGCAAGCTAATTTCCTGATGATCCCGTTGAGGCACTGGTCACACCGCCAGTATAATAAATAGTATTCCTAATCGCGCGTAGTTGTCGAGTTAACCAGTAGGACTCGGAGCCCATGGGAAGCCCCTTGTCATCCTAAAATTATTTCGCAGGAGAGTCTCATGAGCACCACCGAGTTGGTTGTCGATATCCAGGATATTGAATTTTGTCTGTTTGAATGGCTGCAAGTCGAGCAATTACAGAAATTCCCGAAATATAAGGATTTTGACGCTGAGACTCTGGATCTTCTGGTGAACGAGGGTCTGAAGTTTGCGAAGGAAGTGATAGCCCCAACCAATATGGAAGCTGACCGTGAAGGCTGCACCGTGGTAGACGGAAAAGCCATTGTCCCCCAATGTCTGCATAACGCATACAAACAAGCGTACGAACTTGGTTGGGCTTCGATAACTGCCAGCACGGAGTTCGGCGGTCAGGGAGCCCCGGAAACTATCGGCCTGGCCCTCTCGGAAGGTAATCTCGGGGGCCATCTCGCACTGTCCATGTATTTCGGCCTGACCCAGGGAGCGATGGAGTTGATCGAATCCTTCGGCACAGAGGATTTGAAGAACACCTATTGCGAAAAACTGACCTCGGGGGAGTACACGGGGACCATGTGTTTAAGCGAACCCCAGGCGGGCTCGGATGTGGGGGCAGCAAAGACCTTGGCCGAGCCGGTGGAGGGAGGGAAATTCTAAATCAGCGGTAGTAAATGCTGGATTTCCTCCGGCGACAATGACCTGGGCACAAACGTGATTCACCTGGTCCTGGGCCGGGTAAAGGGTGATCCTCCGGGCACCAGGGGATTGAGCCTGTTCGTCGTTCCAAAGATCAATGTGAATGAC
>JAPUGI010000184.1 GCA_027292925.1 Gammaproteobacteria bacterium | reverse complement strand
TTTGACTATATTGCACGAGCCATGCCTTACAACCAGGATAAAATGCTATCTGCCGATGAAACCTATGCGGTTACGGCCTATGTTTTGTCACTTAACAGCATCCTGGATGATGAGGCAGTGCTGGATGAAATCACCCTGCCTCAGGTAAAAATGCCGAATCGGGATGGATTTATCGAGCTGATTAAGTGATGGTCAGTTGGAGATTATTCAGCTGGAACCTATAGGTTCGCGCCGCGGCGCTCTTGACTATCCGAGGCAAAAACGATGTTATATTTGAAACCGGCAATCAGAGTCCTTGATTTTGGAAAAAGGAGGCTAAGTGATGACCAATATTCCCGAACCTGATGAGAAGAATGTATGGCGCCTGCAAACACCGGGTGCCGCAGGTTGGACTCGTTCAGCCAGACCCGATTCAGAAAACAAGTATTTTATGGTGTCCGCCGATGGACATGTACAGGAACCCGGCGATTTATGGGCAACCCGGATGGATGCCAAATATCGTGATCGATTACCTGGTATATCCGTTAATCCCAAAGGCGAAAAGTTCCAGAAAACAGAAGGGTTCCGCCCCATAAAAATTCGCCATATTGAATTTGCCGGTGAAGATCGATTGCGCAACAAGTCTGGTAACACACCTGAAGAGAGGATTGCCGATCTGGCAGCCGATGGGGTCGATGCGGAGATAATGTTTCCCAACAAAGGACTGACCATCTGGGCAACGCCAGACGCAAAATTCAGCCAGGAAATGTGCAAGGTGTACAACGACTGGGCATGGGAAATGTTTTGCGATGTCAATGATGTGCTCTCGCCGATGGCAGGCATCGCTGCTGCGGATATCAAGGGTGCAATCAAGGAAATTGAACGTTCTGCAGAGCGTGGTTTCCGTGGCCTGGCTCTTCCCTGTAAACCTGTGTGGGGTCCGCCTGATCATGAGCACCTGAATTACAACCTGCCGGAATTCGATCCGTTGTGGACAGTCATCCAGGACACGGGCCTGCCTATCACGTTTCACGTCTCAACCGGTCGTGATCCCCGGACTTCGCGTGGCAATGGTGGTGCGGTAATCAACTATGCCGTGCATTCGCTTGCGCCGACGATGGAACCGATTGCGAATCTTTGTGCATCAGGGGTACTGGATCGATTCCCCAAGTTGCAGTTCGGTTCCGTGGAAGCGGGCATCGGTTGGGTCGCCTGGGCATTGTCAGCCATGGATGAAGCCTACAAAAAGCATCATATGTTTGTGCGGCCAAAGTTGGAGATGTTGCCGAGTGAGTATTTCAAGCGAAATGGATTCGCCACTTTTCAGGAAGACAAGCCCGGTCTTGACCTGGCGAGAGAGCATGGGTTGGTCAACAACTTTATGTGGGCAAATGATTATCCGCACCACGAAGGAACCTGGCCCCATTCCGCCCAGGCTATCGAGCGCACCATGGGTAACCTCAATGATTCAGAGCGAGCCAAGATTCTTGGCCTGAATGCAGCCCGGGTGTTTGGTTTTTCCATTCCTGAAAGGTATCACAATTTCGAAGATGTCAGGGTGCAAGCTAACGATTTATGAGTAGTGACCGTACTTTACGAGGCAAGGTAGGTATTGCCGGTGTTGCGGAAACGACTTATTACAAACGAGGCGAGGCTCCTGATGCTGAGTTTAAGCTTGCACTCGAGGCGATAGTCAGAGCCTGTGCCAACGCTGGAATTTCACCGAAGGATGTCGATGGTTTTGCTTCATTTAGTAATGATCGTAGCGATGCTTCACGACTATCGGCGGCGCTGGGTATTAACGACCTGCGATTCGCAAATATGCAATGGGGTGGCGGTGGTGGTGGTGGTTCCGGAGCCATAGGCAATGCAGCTGCTGCTATCACAACGGGTATGGCTGAATGCGTCGTTGTTTTTCGAGCCCTGGCCCAGGGTCAGTTTGGTCGTTTTGGTCAGGGTCCACGGAGAAACACCATCTCCGGAGATTTCGCGCATACAGTTCCGTATGGCTTGATGTCGCCCGCACAGATGTTTGCCATGAAGGTAAACCGGTTCATGTTTGATCATGGTGTTCACCAAGAGGCTCTGCGGGCAATTTCCCTTGCTTCGTATCACCATGCACAAAACAATCCTCGAGCAGTAATGCATGGTCGACCATTGGATGAAGAAAAGTACGAGAGTTCTCGTTGGATCGTGGAACCGTTTCATCTTTATGACTGCTGCCAGGAAAATGATGGTGCGGCAGCGATGGTGCTGGTATCAGCAGATCGTGTTAAGGATTTTGATCATCCGCCCTGTTACGTCCTCAGCGCAGCAGCTGGCTCGCATCATCGTGCCGGTGCCCCGGTCCACAATGCGCCAGATTATGCGACGTCAGCATTCAAAACGCTTGCACCTCGCCTGTATGAAATGGCCAGGGTAAAAGCAAGTGACGTAGACGTGTTACAAAGTTATGAGAACTTCACTGGCGGTGTGCTAATGAGTATGGTGGAACACGACTTCTGTTCGCCTTCTGAGTGCAACGACTTCTTTGCTGTGGATAATCTTATCGCTTCCACAGGAAAGTTGCCCCTTAACACAAGTGGTGGCAACCTCGCTGAATGTTACATGCATGGGCTTGGTCTCAATATCGAAGCCGTGCGCCAGGTGTGGGGAGAGTCTAGCAACCAGGTCGACACTGCGGACGTATCTATGGTCATTTCCGGACCCATGGTGACACCAGTCAGTGCCTGTATTTTTGGCTCGGAAGCAACGTTATGAGCGTGACCTACCTCAACACCGGATTACCGAAACCGGTACCGGCGCCAGATGGATTGGATGCGCCTTTCTGGAAAGGGTTGCAGGAAAACAAGTTATTCATCCAACGGTGTTCCTCGTGTCATCGCTGGCAATGGGGGCCAGAGTGGATATGTCATCGCTGTCACAGTTTTGATTTAGGTTTCGAGGAAGTTGAACCACGAGGCCTCATCTACAGCCATGAACGCGTTTGGCATCCCGTGCACCCTGCGTTAAAAGATCAGGGACCGTATATCGTTGTCCTGGTTGAAATGCCCCAGGCAGACAACATCCGTATCGTAGGTAATCTCCTGGGCGACCCGGAACAAACGATACCTATTGGTAGCGAAGTGACTGCTAGGTTTGAACATCACAAAGACGAAGACCCTGTCTATACATTATTGCAATGGCAAATCGAATCTTAGTTATTTAGATCCTGATCCGTGCACAATTGATCAACTTTCTAGCAGGACTCCTGACATAAGGCTGTCAGCATCGTAGGCGTATACTGTTCACACTTATCTGCATGAATACGGGAGAAAAAACAATGATCGGTTATGTCACCTTAGGTACCAATGATCTTGAAGCAACCGCTAAATTTTATGATGCGCTTCTTGATGTGATTGGTGCCAAACGTATGATGGAAGAAGACAACTTTGTTGCCTGGGCAACTACACAAGAGGCACCCTCCATCGCAGCCACCAAACCCTTTGATGGGCAGCCAGCAACGGTAGGCAATGGGGTCATGGTTGCTCTCGCTGTAGATTCGCCAGACATGGTTGACAAACTTCATGCCAGGGCGATTGAGTTAGGTGGCGTTGATGAAGGCGCGCCAGGACCGAGAGGGGAGGGAGGTTTTTACGCTGGATACTTCAGAGATCCAGATGGAAACAAGTTAAACGCTTTTTGTATGGTCCAGTAGGAACAGCTCAGGGCTGTTTAACTTGGAAAGGGGTTGCTGCTTTGATCTCCCCCTGATTGTTCCACTTCTCGCTGCAGATATTGCAGCAGGGTTGTGGCTGGTCGGCCCAATATGTCTTCAACGGCCGTATTGGCAGCATCTCCCTTACCCTCTAGAAAAGCACGGTTAAACTGGAGCAGGATATTGATGTGCCACTCTGGTTGATTGTTCGTAAGTAGCGCCTGTCTCACTTCTTCAAGCGATTGCTGCTCGTAACGTACTTTGCGTGCCTGCACCTGCGTAAATACACTGGCCACCTGGTGATAAGTTACGCTTTCAGCCGTAGTGAGTGTCACCCCTTGATCCATTAGGATATTTTTATCCATCAGAAGTTTTGCCGTGACCTCCGCAATATCGTCCGCATCTACCATGGCAATTTTCGAGTCCCCGACACCGGCGCGAATAATGCCTTCTGATCTGGCTGAATCAAGGAGGAACGCGAGATTTTGCATAAAGAAAAGTGGGCGAAGGAAGGTGTGGCGTAAACCCGAGGATTGAATCTGCTGCTCTGTCTCAGCATGCCACCTGCCGCAGTCCACATAGGAATCAGCCGCTGTATCCAGGCCTGAGATCTTAACGATATAA
>JAPUGI010000183.1 GCA_027292925.1 Gammaproteobacteria bacterium | reverse complement strand
CGCTATCGAGCAGGATAACGGACATGGGGTGGCGGTAATTCTCGAATATTTGCACTTCTCTAATCGGATATGAGCAGTCAAAACCGATTCTGTTGTAACACCACCTCAAAACGCTAAGGAGGGTGAAATGACGATTACTGAACTGGGGAGTTGACGGGCCTCTGGAAGTGTGTGTGAGAGTTGGACTCTTCTTCCATGCACAGAGGTTCCTGGATCTAATTGGAATTGCTGATCCATCGCTCACAAATCTGAAGCACTGCTCCTCCCGTGAGTGTCTCGCAATAATCTTCTAACGCTTTTGTTTTTTCAGTCAAATGACGTTGTTTATCGAGAATCCTACTCATCATCGGATGAATGCACAGTTCGGAAGAAGGCAGCCGGTCGCAGTAATCAAGAAAGTTTTCGCCTGAAAGAAAAGCCGGATATAAGGGCTTGCGAGATTCTTCAGCCGCTGGCTCAGCATAAACTGTTTTATTAACAGTGTTGGATTTCTCGGTCGGTTGAGGGGTCGCCTCACCTTTTAATGATTGCTGAAACGGTTCAGACTCCATCGGCATTAGCCAGGCATCTATTTGATTTGCGTCTAACATTTCCTCACTTACATTGGCTTGGAGCACGATTAATCGATAAAGGTTTTTCCCCTCGTAATGTCTAATCAACACGTCTGTTACTAACAAGTCAGATAATCGTCGTCGTTCCAAGACAGCATTAGTCTCATTAGCATAGCTTCCCAAAACCCAATAGTTATGTTGTACGGCGTGAGAGTATGCCGAGAGAACGATCAACATAAAGATACTTACGAACCTGTACATAGCTACATTGTGGAGTTTCGTTACGCAATTTTATCACAACATTTTCAGCTGCCTACGGAGCTAGGAAGGGAATCCGTTGCATTTTCGGCGAAACCCCTATGGTTCCATCATGAGGAAGGGTCATGGGGAAAGGTCATGGGTATATTTCAGTCAGTCTATCGCCTAACTCCCTCGGTGCGAGTTCTAGACTCTATCCAAACAAGGGGGTGATTGCTGAACCGATACGAAATCCAGCCCGCTGTTCAATTACGGCATACCAATGTCATCGCTGGTGTTTGTTAACCCGTCTGCACCAAGGGAGTGCACTTTAATCTCGTACTCACGCATAAACGCGTTTTCGTTTTTCCATTCCATTTTGTAAGCGAACCCTCGTCCCCAGGCATCAGTGGTCTCGGCTTTTGTCAAATGGCCCTGCTTTACCAAATATTGCAGGCCTTGTTCGTTTGTAGGTGGTTCGGGCCAATCCATACTCAACATATAGAGCCTTGTTTTCAACTCGTGCAGCGTTGCCTGCGTCTTGACGATCTGAATTTTGCTGGCGGTTTTAGGTTTAATAACAGCGAGTCTATCAATTTGTGATGTAGAACCCTTTGCAACTGATTGTCCTTCGTCGGTTGGCTGGTCGTTACCTGTAAATAAGAAGGTGCCACCGGCAATCATGATGACAACTACTATTACGATTGCCTTGATGGGTAAGCCATCACTATCCGGTTCATTCGTTGTTGGTTGTGGAGGATGTGCATCGGGCTTATGTGCCTTCGCAATGACAATGCCACAGTGGGCGCATTCTTCCGCTTTTGGCTGAAATTTCTCGCAGGCAGGACAAATCATGTTCCCCTGGTCAGACATTCCTTTGCTCCCAGTTGCTGCTTGAGTTCGTCGTAAAAAGACATGTTTTTACGTCGATTTGTTATGTCTTATTTCAATATTTCTACAATTTCTCGTGTGGCTTTATATAATTTTACGAGCTTACCTTCTATTTGGATAGTGATTAAACCTTGTGCGTCAACGGGTACGACTATCTGGCTTTGTAGATAGATAGTTTTGTCCAGGATTTCTCCCTTCGCTAATTTTTTTTGCCATCCGGGTGGTAGAGGTTTGCCTTTCTCTACGTTCATTTGCAAGCCAGGGGGGAGTTGTTTTTTCTTGCCTTTATCTTTGTCTGCAGATACTGGGCTTGCAATTAGGCCAACTAGTATAATGAATGTTATGGCGTTTTTTATTTTCATTCTTCGTACTCCTATTTTAAACCAATATCGTCAAGCAGCACCTTTGGCGCGTCGATGGTTTTGGCGCGTAGATACTCGCACAGGGTTTTTGCCTGGCCATCGATACGGTTGTTCGAGGAAACGCCGTCTTTAAGTATATCGTGGACGTAAAAGTTCAACGCTTTGAGATTGGGTATTTCATATCGTTCAATATCGTACTCTGCCAAATCCGGCAATAACTTCTTGAATTGTTCTACCGTCAGGTACTCGAAAAGAAAACTGTAGGAAGCATCGGTTTTTGCCCACACACCACAATTCGCACAGCCGCCCTTATCACCAGAACGTGCACCGAATAACCGGCCAAAAGGGATGGGGACTTCATCTCCAACTGGGGCCTTGCCCAATGTTATAGGAACTTCCTGGTAATAAATCTCATCCAGGCCCAACCGCTGGGTAGGTAACACCTCTGTCACCGTATCATCGATATGAAGTCGTTCCGTTACATGCTTGCTGTCGATCAGGGCTGGCCAGTAAATAATGACCGGATTACCACCACCCATGCTGTTGCCTCGGCCGGTATTACCGGGAATTGTGGCCAGACCCAGTTCTGTGATCTTTGCGGAAAATAACCTGCCAACTTTACTGGCGTCAGTAGATGTAACCGCGATTCGTAAGGCTGCGTGGGCCACCTCGTTTGACTCCGGGTTTTCCTGGTCGCTTCTGATAAGTTGAATTTCCACTTCATCGAACTGTTCCTGGCCGCCGAGGTTGTGAAATATCTGATCTACATAAAGTTCAGCTTTTTTCTCAATATCGAGACCGGTAAGAAGTACCTCGACCCCGTTTTTGAACCCACCAATGGTGTTGATGCACACTTTATGGGTTGGTGGAGGGCTGCTGCCACGGCAACCGCTAACGTACACGCGATCTTCTCCGACCTGTTCCAGGCTCATGGTGTCAAAATGGGCAATGACATCCGGGTTGTAATAGGCCGGAGTTGAGATCTCATAAAGCAATTGCGCAGTGATAGTGCCAACTGAGATAAGCCCGCCTGTTCCAGGGTGCTTTGCGATAGTAAAACTGCCGTCTGCTTCCATCTCCGCGATGGGGTAGCCTACATTCCGGAAGCTCGGCACTTCCTCGAAAAACGAATAGTTACCACCGCAGCATTGTGCGCCACACTCGATGATATGCCCGGCTGCTAACGACCCCGCAAGGGCGTCATAATCGTTGCGTTGCCAGTTGAATTTCCATGCAGCCGGACCTATCACGACCGCGGCATCAGTTACCCTGGGGCAAATCACAATGTCGGCACCCTGGTCCAGTGCTTCTTTGATCGCCCAGGCGCCGAAGTATGTATTGGCAGTGACTACTTGATTGGCGGTTTCCGCCAAGGGCATTCCCTTATCGATATTGGTGAATTGTTCACCTTCGGCCTTAAGCTTCTCTATGTCTTGCGTCAGGTCGTCACCATCGATGTAAGCCACCTTGGCAGTCAGTCCCTGTTCTTCCAGAATTTTTTCAACCTCGACCGCCATACCTTTCGGGTTCAGGCCACCAGCGTTGGAAACGATTTTGATGTTCTTTTCTAGACAGGTTCCCATAACGTCCTTGACCTGCTTTAAGAAAGTGCCGACGTAACCCATGTGTTGGCCGCGAGTCTGCTGCTGGTTATAAAGTATGGCCATAGTGAGTTCGGCCAGATAGTCACCTGTCAGTACGTCGATGGGCCCGCCATCTACCATTTCTTTTGCCGCAGCCAGGCGGTCGCCATAGTAGCCGCTGCAATTTCCTATTCTCAAGATCTCACCCATATCTCAGCTCCGTCTCTATAAACTTATGTGTCGGTCCAGGCAGGTTTTCTTTTTTCCCTGAATGCTGCCATACCTTCTGCACCCTCATTTGATTTAAACATGCGGACGCTCCACTCTGCGGTCTCTTTAAATCCGTCCTCGGTGGACAGTTGTGGAACTCTGCGAACCAGTTTCTTGCACTGCACCACTGCGTTAGGCCCGCCAAGATTGATCATGTCGATTTCTTCCTGTACAGCATCAACAAGTTGATCTGCGGGTACAGCGCGGTGTGCAAAACCCATTTCCACCGCCTGTTTACCCGTAAATCTTTCACCCGTTAAAAAGAGCTTCATGCCATGGTGTGTACCCAGTTTCGGCAGGCAAACCACGGAAATCACAGCAGGAATGACACCGATTCTCACTTCACTGAAACTGAATTGCACGTCATCGCCAGTGATAACAATGTCTGCTGCACCGACGAGACCAAGACCACCAGCGAATGCGGCACCGTTGATTGCAACGATAACCGGCTTATCGCTTTCAAGAATTGCTGAAAGCACGTCAGTGTAGGGAACGGCCCGGCCGCCACCATCAATTGTTTGCCCGGGCGGACTTTTCAGGTCAGCTCCGGCGCAGAAAGCGGGTCCTGTGCCTGTAATGACGATGCTTCGCACCGCTTCATCCTCGTTAGCTGCCAACAGGTGATCATAAAGTTCACTCACCAGAATAGATGACAGGGCATTTCGGTTTTTCGGGCGGTTCAGTGTGATCCAGGCCGCACCTTTACGAACCTCGTACAATGTCGCCTCAGTTCCTGTCATATCTATTCTCCCTCTTCATCGTCTAGTACGATCAGTGTTTCACCATTGGCAACCTGGTCACCGAGAGCGACCAGAATTTCAGCAATTATGCCGTCCCTTGGTGCCACAATCTGGTGTTCCATTTTCATTGCTTCCAGCACCAGCAGCAGTTGCCCCTGATCGACTGAATCACCGGCTTTGACGTTTATAGACTGCACGCTGCCCGGCATTGGTGCAGTCAATCCACTGTCCGCATCGCCCATTCCAACGACCGGAAATCTGGGCCGTTCTTCGAGTTCGATATCACCGTCCGGACCATGAATAAACCAGTGGTCATCAAAGACATCAAGCTTAAATCCCATGCGAGTCCTGTTGATTTCGAGATCCACGGCACCGGTACCTGAATCATGGACAGATACGAGATACTGCCGCTCAGAAATGACGATATTGAGTCTGCCATCGCGCAGGATGTTGTAGCTAGCCAGAAGGTCATCGCCATTAAAAGAAAACACTGTTGATTCCGGTGGCATGTGTGAATTTCTCCAACCTCCCGGAATGTTGCCAAGCACGCATGCTGAGGCGCATCGCTTTGCCCGGGATTCAACAATGACGGCGATAAGAGCCCGGTCCAGTTCCTGCGTGATCAGTTTCCGGCTGCGTTCGGGATTGACTCTCTCGATGAAATCAGTGGTTGTATCGCCGCTAAGAAATTCGGGCGTGCGCAACGTCGCAACCAGGAAATCGCGATTGGTTTTTAAACCTTGCAGGCGAGTCTGTTCAAGCGCCCTGGCCAGTCGTGAAGCGGCTTCTCGTCGTGTGGGCGCGTGCACGATGACCTTGGCGATCATCGGATCAAACTCGACCCCGATCTCGCTACCGGACTCGATACCGGAATCAAATCTCGCCTTGCCAGAGGTTGCTGGTTCCCAGATATGGACAATCCCCGGAGAAGGCAGGAAATCCCTTTCGGGATCCTCGGCGTATAATCTGGCTTCGATCGCATGCCCATTAATTTCTAGATCATCCTGTGAATACCCTAGTTCACACCCTTCGGCGATTCGAATTTGTTCGCGGACAAGATCTAGGCCGGTAATTTCTTCCGTTACTGGATGTTCAACCTGTAATCTCGTGTTGACTTCCAGGAACCAGAATTCATCTCCAGCCAGCAGGAACTCAACGGTGCCAGCGGAGCTATAGCCAATCTTTTTAGCGGCGGCCACCGCTGCTTTACCCATCTTTTTCCTGAGTTCAGCGGTCACTGCAGACGAGGGTGCTTCCTCTATAATCTTCTGGTGTCGACGCTGAATTGAACATTCCCTCTCGAAACAGTGAATCAGGTTACCGTGACTATCCCCCAGGATTTGAATCTCGACATGTCTTGAAGAAGTCAGCCAGTGTTCTAAAAACAGCGTGTCATCACCAAAATACGCGGCTGCTTCACGCCTGGCCGAAGAAATGGCTTCACCAAGTTCGGCTTCTGTTTCAACTATCCGCATGCCTCGGCCACCACCACCAGCTGAAGCTTTCACCAGCACGGGATAACCGATTTCCTGCGCAGTGCTCGCGTGATCTTCGCCGGATTTGAGTTCTGTCCCATGTAACGTGGGTACTTTCGCCTCCTGCATCAATCGTTTTGCTGACAACTTGTCTCCCATCATCGCGATTGCTTCAGGGGAGGGGCCGATCCAGGTTATACCGGCATCTGTTACTGCGCGTGCAAAGGCAGCATTTTCAGAAAGAAATCCGTAACCCGGATGTAGCGCGTTAGCACCGCTGATCTTGCAGGCAGACAGGACCTGCTCCACATCAAGATACGTTTCAGCAGAAGTTCGCCCAATAAGAGGGATCGCAATATCTGCTTCAGTGACAAATGGCGCCCTGGCATCACTTTCTGCGTAGATTGCAACGGTGCTGATGCCCATATCCCTGGACGTCCTCATGATGCGCCTTGCGATTTCTCCGCGGTTGGCGATCAGTAGTTTGGTGATCACTTTTATATCCGCTTTTTTTACATGCGCCTTCTTTACATATGCCTTCTTTACATGCGCCACGTGCCAAACTCCTTTGTCCCCTCAATGGGGCCGTTGTGGCAAGCGGATAACACGATGGCAATGATGGTGCGGGTGTCCCGGGGATCAATCATGCCGTCATCTGAAACCCGGGAGGTGGCAAACAAGCCTTTCGATCTTTCCTCTGCCCAGTATTCGGCAAATTCCGCTCGCTTGGCGTCTGCTTCTTCGTCAAATTCGAGGCCGCGCCTTTCTGCAGCGGCTCTTTGTACGATAGTCATCACACCGGCCATTTGCTTTGGACCCATGACGGCGATTTTTGCAGTAGGCCAGATAAAAGCAAACCGGGTACCGAAAGCCCGGCCACTCATGCCGTAGTTACCAGCCCCATAGGATGCACCAACGATGATGGTGATGTGGGGCACGGTGGAGTTGGAGACTGCATTGATCATCTTCGAGCCGTTTTTGGTGATGCCTCCCTGCTCGAAATCTGTACCCACGATATAACCGGTGATGTTGTGCAGAAATACGAGCGGCACATCAATCTGGTTACAGAGCTGGATAAACTGCGCGGCTTTCTCGGACGATTCCGAGAATAGTGCACCATTGTTTCCCAGTATGCCGATGGGGTACCCGTGGATAGAAGCCCAGCCACATA
>JAPUGI010000182.1 GCA_027292925.1 Gammaproteobacteria bacterium | reverse complement strand
ATCTGCTGCGACGGTGATGCGGAAACTGACGGAAAAACAGATGTCCCTTTTTTAAGGAAAGTCTTTAAGGGAAGTTTGGAGGAGATAGACAATGGGTAGAACAGCCAGGTCAAGAAATGATGGTAGAGTGAAGGATCGGCTTATCGACGAGTTGATCGGTAACATCAGGGGGGTTATCGCCGATGGCGTGGTTGATGAAAAAGAGGCAATATTTATTGGACAATGGATCGAAAACCATCGTGAAATTGCAGATAAGTGGCCGGTCAATGTGCTTTATGTACGACTAACTGAAATGCTGAAAGATGGAATACTCAGTGAAGATGAACAACAGGAACTGCTGGAAACGCTTCGCGACCTGACGGGTGATACCTCCCTGTTCCAGGAATCCAACAAGTCCACGACGCTACCGATAGATAAACCCGCACCTGCCGTTGAATTTTCGGGAAAGACTTTCTGCTTGACGGGTAAATTTGTATTTGGTTCTACTTTTGACTGCGAGAAGACCATCACAGAAATGGGTGGCGAGGTTGTGCAGATGCCGGGTAAGGAGACTGATTATCTGGTCATTGGAGAATTATGTAGCCCCGATTGGGTGCACACGACTTTTGGTCGCAGTATCGAAAAAGGTGTGGAACTCAAACAACAGGGTCATCCCATCACAATATTGTCCGAAGAGCACTGGGTGAACAGCCTCAGCCAGGGGTGATGGAGCCTTCAGCCCGGCTGTAAAAAAGCAAAGAGACAGTTGGGCTGGCCTGACAAGTTAGTGCTGTCCTGACAAGTTAGTGCTGTCCTGACAAATTGCTTCGTTATCCAACATGAGTGTGATGTTATATAATGCACTTTCCACCTTGGTCCTCTCGCAATAAATAATTGTGAACTCCGCCAGGCCTGGAAGGGAGCAACGGTAGCGATGAATTTGTGTGCCGGGATGTGGCTAAGGTGGTCTTCCGATTCTTTCCTGAACTTCCTTTACAAAATAATCGCGTTAAGCCGTCTTTCTAAATACTTCTACCGGCAGTTCACTATATCCTTTGATCAGGTTTGACCTGACCCTGACCGGTTCGCCAACGACTTTAATGTCATCGAAACGTGTCAGTATTTCTTCCCACAATACTCTTATCTGCATCTCAGCCAATCGATTGCCCATGCAACGGTGGATGCCATAGCCGAAGGAGACATGAGACCGGGCGTTATGCCGGTCGATGATCAAACGATTAGCGTCGGGAAATTGATCCTCGTCCCTGTTTCCAGAGATATACCACATGATGACCTTGTCGCCTTTTTTGATGGTTTTTCCCCTGATTTCTACGTCTGCGGTTGCAGTGCGCCGCATATGGGAGAGCGGTGTTTGCCAGCGAATAATTTCTGATGCCATGTTCGGAATGAGTTCCGGTCGGTCTTTGAGTTTCTCAAACTCATCCGGAAACTGATTCAGTGCTAATACACCGCCCGTGATAGTGTTCCTCGTGGTGTCATTACCACCGACAACCAGCAACACAATATTACCCAGGTATTCCATCGGCGGCATATCCTGTGTCGATTTACCATGGGCTAACATCGAAATTAGATCGTTGGCTGGCGCCGCGTTACTCTTTTTCTGCCATAGGTCCTGGAAGTATTCAAGGCATTCGTATAATTCCTTGCGGCGATGGGTGGCACTATCGACAACGCCAGACAGGCGCCCACCTGAAGCCACATCGGACCAGCGGGTGAGCTTGTGCCTGTCTTCGAAGGGAAAATCGAGCAGCAGGGCTAACATTTGCGTCGTTAGTTCGATAGAAACCTTATCTACCCAATTAAATACCTCTCCTCCAGGAAGAGAATCCAGGATCGTTTTTACACGTTGGCGGATAGTGCCTTCGAGCTCTGCAAGGTTGCGAGGCGCAACTACTGGGCTAACGACTTTGCGCTGGTGATGATGTTTAGGCTTATCCATGGCAATAAACATGGGCAGTTCGAAATCATCGGGCTGATCGAAAATTGTAACGTCCCGGTCGGACGAGAAAAGGTCATGATGTGAATCGATCCATTTTATATCCACAAATTTGGTGATAGACCAATAAGGTCCATAGTGACTTTCTTCACAGAAATGTACAGGGTCCTCAGCACGTAACCGAGCGAACAGATCCCATTGGTTATCTTCTTCAAAAAGAGTCGCGTCGCTTACGTCGATGGAGGGCAGGTTTGACATTAGTTTAATCTGTCTTGTGACCTATATTTACTAAGCCTTCATTTTTTGAGATCAGGTTTTTCAAGATCATGATTTTGGCATAGGATCAGCGATAAGCAAGTCTGCTTCCGGAATCAGTTCTTCATCGTCATCAAGGAATCGAACTACCTTTGCGACCACATGATTATTCCTGTCCAAAAAACGGGATTCCAGAAAATCGTGTTCATCGCGGACGCTAAATGCCTTAACGGCTGCATCGAACACGTTGGGTGTGACTTTGCGAAATGGCATTTGATAATTATACAAAACCTGATAAGGAGTCTCCCGGTGATCGGAGTTTCCATAGGGGAAGCATTTGGCTAAAACCCTTTTTTCTCATACTATTCAATGTTCCCGGAATGAAAACGGATCAACATGTCTGAACATCTAATAGAAACATTTGAAAATGGAGTCTGCACACTAACCATGAATCGCCCTGAAGTCCGAAATGCGATGAGTGGTCCAATGATGGATGCGCTCAATGAGGCAATTCCGAGGGTTGCGACCGACAGGAGGGTGAGGGCGGTTGTTCTCACAGGTGCAGGTGGCGCGTTTTGCGCAGGTGGTGATGTTAAAGGATTTGCCAGCGAAACCAGAGATGGTAAAAATGACGATGATGGTCCCAGTATAGAAGAACGTGTCCAGGGGCTGCGAAAAGGCATGGAACTCAGTCGACTGCTGCACGAGATGCCTAAACCCACGCTCGCGGTAATTCCAGGGGCTGCAGCAGGGGCGGGTTTATCATTGGCATTAGCCTGCGACCTCAGGTTCGCATTGGATACTGCCAAGATTACGACTGCATTTTCGAAAATTGGTGCATCCGGCGATTATGGTGGCTCCTACTTCCTGCCTTACCTGGTTGGTGCCGCCAAAGCGCGTGAACTTTACTTCACTGCAGATATTATCTCTGGCCAGCAGGCGTATGAAATGGGTCTGGTTAATAAGGTCGCCAGTACCGATACATTCGAAGCAGAAGCAAAAGCGTACGCGGAATATCTAGCGGGACTTCCCACGGTTGCAATTGGCTACATGAAGAAAAACCTCAATGCATCCCAACACGGATCTCTCAGCGATGTATTCGATCTAGAAGCCATGCACATGACGCGTTGCATGATGACCGAAGACCACAAAGCAGCCGCTAGGGCTTTCGTCAACAAAGAGGCCCCGGTTTTCAAGGGTAGATAGTGCCATGCTCGGAGTCCCGTCATCCCTGCGTAAGCAGGGAACTACCAGTTGGGATTTATAAGAAAGTTAGTTTGTTGAGATACAGGAGTGGTAGGTTCCTGCTTGCGCGGGAACGACGCGGTATTATGCGGCAACACCAATCAGCATATCGGCAAGTTTAGCCCGATGGTATTTGGCATCTCCGTATAACACCTGGTTGTGCATCTGTCGTTTAAAGAACAGGTGTACATAACACTCCCAGGTAAAGCCGATACCGCCGTGGAATTGCACGGCACGGCTGGAAGAAAATACCGCCATGTCACCGGCTTGTGATTTTGCCATTCGGGCAAATTTCTCCGCGTTTTCAGCATCTGTATCTACAGCGCAGGCAGCGTTGTAGGTGAGAGATTTGGCTCTGTCAATATCCAGCATGACGTTTACCAGGGGATGTTTGACTGCCTGGAAAAAACCGAGAGGTCGATCAAACTGAACACGGGTCTTGGCGTACTCCACGGTAGTTTGTAATAGCCATTCACCGGCGCCCACCATATCGGCAGAAACAATACAGAGAATCGCAGGCATAGCCTCATTGATCGCCTTATCCCCGGCGCCGGGTGCGGCGAGTTCAATGGCGTGCGCATTTTTGAATCTTATGTGCGCCTGGTCACGGGTCAGGTCAATAATGTTGTCAGGAATAATTTCTACACCATCTGCATTGCTGTCAATCAAGTAAAGCCCGACCTCGCCATCGTGTTTGGCGCTGACTACGAATTGATCCGCTTTTCTTGCGTCCTGTACAAAATACGTTACGCCATTCAACTTGCCATCATCTATCGAAACATCGGTATCTGTTGTTTCCCAGCTCCCCTGCTGATTTGTGACGGCGAGGCTGGTTGCTTTCCCACCTGCGATTTCTCCCAGCGCCTTCGTTGCCTCGTCAGATTGGCAGGCGTTGAGTACGAAGGTTGCGCTATAGGTAGATAACAATGGTGAGGGGAAAGCTGCTTTACCTATCTCCTCTGCCAAAGCAACAGCAGCCACCAGAGGCATGCCAACTCCACCGGCTGCCTCAGGCACACAAACAGCAGTCCATCCCAGTTCTACGATTTGTTGCCATAAAGTTTTGTCCCATAAGCATTCGTTACTACGATGAACATTGTGATCATGGGCAACGAGTCCGTGGATTTTATCAGCTGAACAATTGTCCAAAAAAAATTTCTGCGCAGAATCACGCAGCATGGTTTCGTCTTCACCAAAGCCGAAGTTTTTAGGTTGTTCTGCCATAGTCGTTCCTCCAGCTTATTTTGACTTGGGTAAGCCAAGTACGCGCTCACCCAGGATATTGCGTTGTACTTCGTTGGCGCCCGCGGCAATGGTGATGCCAAAACTGTTCATATAGGCGAGTGGCCACTGCCCTCCCGCGGGGGCATTGTCATCAGTGACGTTGAGTGAACTGGCTGCACCTTCGATCTGGTACGCCAGTTCCGCCATATCCTGGTTTAGTTCCGTGCCAACGAGTTTTCCTTGTAGCGGTATCCGCATGGGATGATCTGTCAGGCTCGGTATCGCCGTTCGGCGTCCGTTTTGCCGCATGGATTCCTGGCGAATCACCAGCTTTATGATTTCATCTCGAATAATGGGATCATCGGCTGCTGTTTTACCGTTTCGGTTCTGGTTTCGCGCCAGGTTAATCAGTGACAGGGTGCTGCTGGTCGAAACACTTGTCCCTTCTTCAAGGGACATTCCACCTGATGCAGGCGTCACCAGTGGACCGGCACCTCGTTCATGGGCAAGCGTAGTCATAGCAACTTTCCAGCCTGCACCTACTTCATCCAGCCGGTAGCGATCTTCTACTACGAGATTCTCGAAAAGAACTTCATTGAATCCAGTTTCACCTGTCATTTTGATGAGTGGTCGGACAGTAACGCCGTTTCCGATTACGGATTGGATGGGAACTACAAAATAGGAGAGCCCGTTGTATTTGTCATCCTTGCTGGTACGGCAAAGCAAGATCATCCAGCTGGCGAAATGTGCAAGAGAAGTCCATACCTTATGGCCGTTGATTACCCAGTTGTCACCATCTCGCTCGGCAAAGGTCTGTTGGTTGGCAAGATCCGACCCGGCGCCAGGTTCGCTGAATCCCTGGCACCAGATGTCTTCGCCCGATAAAAGTTTCGGTAGGAGTTCGGCTTTAACGTCATCCTGGGCATGAAAAAATATGGTTGGCGCAGCCATGCCCATGCCAATGATATTTGGCAGGTAGGGTGTTTTTGCCCGTTGCATCTCCTGGTTGGCGATTGCCTGACAATCGGTTTTACCACCGCCACCGACTTCCACTGGATAATCACAACCGATCATCCCCGCGTCATATGCAGACTTTTGCCAGGTCTGCAGCCATGCCAGGGCAGCAGGATCACTTAGTTCCAAAGCGCCCTGGGGAATTTTGACATCAGGTCTGCCCGGGTGGTTTTTAGCTAACCAATCCTGGCAATAGGATCGAAACTCTGATTGCTCGGATGTGTCCTTGTTATCAGCTTTGGACATAAGGTTGCCTCAGACAGGAAAAGAGAGCGTTTGTACCTTATTCAGCGTCTGATGCCAAGTACCGGAGAGGTGTTATTTCCCACTTTGATGTCAGTGAGAAAAGGGCGAGAATGGTACCGCGTTTCCGTCAGGACTTTTTCATCATGACCGAAGTTGATAGCGAACTGGTTCAGCAAACCTTTACCGCAATATTGCAGCACCTGGTGGATCATGGCTGGGCACCGCATTACACGCAGTTGGCTGCTGAATTTACAATCTCCACAGAGGATGCGCGCCTTGCCCTCATCGAGGCAGCAAAAATTGGCATTGGTTGTTGGACTTCACCCGGCACTGACCAGGTGGGTTCCTGGGCACCGTTTAACAACACGCCGACTCATTACCTGGTGAGTGTCGAAGGTGAACGTAGATGGTTTGGTCAGTGCGGCCTTGAAGTAAACGCCATTCGTTGGTTATTCCCGGGTAAAGAAGTGTTGATTGAAACCCGGGATCTTGCCACCGTGGAACCCATTAGGATTCGTTATAAAGATGAAAAAATTCTCGAAATTACACCCCATACAACGGTCGGCCATATCAATAATCCGATGTGGAAGTGGCCGGAAATACCAACCCCGGAGAACTGAGAACGCATGAATCTCTTCGCGTGCGAAGACAACGTGTTCAAATGGTCCCAGACAGATCCCGAATCCGGAGATGGTATCAAACCTCTGGAGGATTGGGCTGCCCTGTTCTCCACAGACTTGTTCAAGCGCCGCCTTGACCCGGACTACCTCTCCAGGATGGGAGAGTATGCCGGTCAAAACCGTGCAGTATTGATGGAACGTGGCATGACCGGCCCCTGGTTTATGCGTCCCAAGTGACCTGCATTCCATGCATGTCAGGATCATCCGGATTTAGCTATTGAATATTACTTACTCCGGATTATCAGTTGTCGAGTGATCGATCTCCTGGAGTATCGGGCAGTCGTCTTCACTGTCCGTACAGAGTCCGATCAACAGTTGGAGTTCGTTGTGCAATTGCTGCAGTTCTAACAAGTGGGTTTCTATATCGACAAGTTTATCTCCTGCCAGTTGTCGAACTTGTGGCTTGGCCTTCTGGGGATTTTCCCTGAATTCCAGTAACTTTGAGACTTCCAGAAGAGAGAATTTCATGCGTTGCGCTCGCTTGATAAAGCGGATCTTTGAGACATCTTTCCTGGTGTAGGATCTTGTTCCCGCGCCTGAGCGGTTGATGTTACTGAGCAACCCGATTTTTTCATAGTATCTCAATGTATCAGGGCTCAAGTTGAGTTCCGTTGCAGCCTTTCCAATCAGCATAAAAAATAGCTCCTTTAGATCGGTAACCAGAAAAGGGTTTCGTTAAGTAAGTAAATGCCCAGCAGTATCAGCGTCATACCACCCGCAATCTCCATCGGTCTTTGAAAATTCGAGAGGTTACGCAAAGATTCCAGCCAACCCATGCTAACAGCACCTATTATAACGGGAGCACACCGCCCGATCGCGAAAAACAACAGTAACCCTGCACCGTAGTATGGCGAACCGATCCCAGCGCTGGCAGTAAGTGTGATCCACAAGCCTGGGGAGCAAGCCGGACAGACACCAATCGTAAATGGAATGCCTAGCAGGAAAGCACCCCAGAAGGTTGCGGCTCTCTGACCACGAAGCGAGAACCAGGGGATCGATATGTTGAGCCAACCTGTCCAGATAATGCCGAGTATGATCAGGACAGGTCCCAGCAATAGTCCCCATTGTCGACCCATCACGCCAGATATCCATCCGCCCCCCAGTGCAGCACCGATACCAAGTGCAACATGGGTGAACACCATCCCCAGAATAAAGGCAGATCCCATGTAGAGTGCTTCACTAAAAGCACGCGCTTTGGTGACGTAGGCGATTGCCATGGGGATTGACGCGAAAGATACCGGGTTGAAACTAAATAAAAACCCGGCCGCGAGTGCGGTCAAAAGACCGGTTAAGCTTACCTGTTGTAGTAATCCGAAGTAACTATCCATTCGCTAGGTGCTGCCACGCAATGTTTTTCGCAGTTTGCTTCTTGACGGCATCGAGGGGAAAACCAATTTTCCATTTATAGCAATCGAAGAAGAGCCCAGGACGCCAAGTTCAACGGCGTAGTCCACTTCGTCAACGATATCGACTTCGCGGTAAGTGAAATTCTCAGGTCCCAATTCATCGATGAGGTCAAGCACCGTGGACCTGGCGGCAGCGCATCGCTTACATCCTTTTGCAGTAAAAAATTCTACGGATACTGGATTTTTTGTCATGGGCACGTCCTCGGGCGTAACCGACGCAGGAGATTTTCAACTAAGCATACAATCTGGAGTTGGCTCCAGATCAATGCTTTCTTCGAAAAATCTGGTTTTACCCTGGAAATAGCTGGTAATTGGTGAACTTTGAATAAAAAACCCTTGATCTGGAGTCGACTCCAGCCGTTAACATGGCGCAAATCGATCAAAAAAGTGGCACATCGGAATGAAATACCTGAAGAAATTTTTTTATCAGTCGAGAACCTCTCGCCGGTTAATCACATCGGCACTCCTGCTCGTTTTGTGGTCAATCCCTGGTGCGGCCAGCGCCAAACCCAATGTATATGGTGTGTTTGTTGATGGTCTCGCGTGTCCGTTTTGTGCCTACGGCATTGAGAAACAACTGGATAAGCTGAATGGCGTACTTGAAATGAAAACTGATGTTGCGATGGGGGTCATAAAATTGATCGTCGAAGAGTCAGTTACCCTCACCGAAGAGGAGGTACGGGATGCTGTCGAAAATGCGGGTTTTTCCTTACGTGAGTTTCACCATAGCGATCCTGAATGACCAATCGAAATTTTGTTCTACCCGTAGTAGTGGCATTGTGGGGGTGCCTTACAGATGATGCACGGGCGGCACCCATCACTTTTAATACTGCGCTACCAGTCGCTGCGGAGGAATTCGTTTTTAGACTACAGCTCAAGGTTAGTGAAACGGAGGTAGAGAAAGCATCACCCAGGAGGCAAGTCAAGGCGCGGAGTGTAGTCGGCGTGCTTGGATATGGCGTTTCCGCCGATCTTACTGTCTTTGCCGTGCTGCCATACGTCAAAAAAAGACTCGATCAAATTGGGACCGATCGTGACGCTGGTGGACTGGCGGATATCTCCCTGTTCACTCGATATACCGTTTACAAAAACAATATGCCAGGAAAGACATTCCGTGTTGCACCCTTCGTCGGGATAAAACTGTCTACCGGCAGCGATGATAAAAGAGACAGCTTCGGTCGAATCCCTGCGGGTCTGCAGCCTGGTAGTGGATCCACGGATTTCTTTGGCGGTGTGGTTTTGACCTACCAGACCCTGGCATGGCAGTTTGATTCTCAGCTTCGG